>CACZBB010000097.1 GCA_902779245.1 uncultured Lachnospiraceae bacterium
GAGGTGCTCCTCTCGCTGCCGGCGGGCCGAGGTCTCTCAGGTCCTCCCGGAGGTACTCCCGAATCCTCCGGTCCGTCCCGCGTCCGCCTGATCATCCTCCGTGATCCCAAAGGGAAGGAAAATCCCCTGGGCAAAGGCCTCTCCGGCCATCAGCGACAGCGTTCTTCCCTCCCGGGAATCATTGGTCAGCTTGATAAAGATATGTCCTTCATTATCCGCCTTGTAATAATCGCTGTCTACAACGCCAACGGTATTGTCGAGCTGCAGGCGGAACTTAAAGCCGAGTCCGCTGCGCGGAAAAAGCAGAAGTGCCCAGCCCTCCGCCATCCTCGCGCGGATCCCCGTCGGCACCTTCAGGCCTTCACCCGGCGCAAGACGAACGTCCGCCGGAAGAAAAAAATCGTACCCGGCGGAACCGGCGGTCGCCCTCCGGGGAAGCTTTAGGCCCGCATAGGCCTCCCCGGGATCCCGGCCCGGAAAGCACTCCGAAAAACCCCTGGAAAATTCCTTAAAGCTTACCTTCTGATATTCCGCGATCCGTTCCATAGCCCCCCGCTTTTTACCAAAACTCCCCTGCGATATGCTTTATCAGCGTATGATAAGCAAATCGGCATTCTGCCTTCGATCATCCTAATAGCTGCCGGCCGCCAGGTGTACCTCCTGCCATGGTCTGATTTGAATAAAACAGAGACACCGTCGATACGGCATGACGCCGCACTCTCCCGAACCGACAGCTTATTTTATTGTACCATGTTTATTGGATTTGTAAACGAAAAAGAGAGAATCCGCACGGATCCCCTCTTTTTTGCTGTTACCGCTCACTCTATTCAAAGCAAGCCTTCATGCGCATCTTGCGCACCACCTGCCAGGAAAGTCGTTTCTGGTCACACGGTGACCAGAAACGATGGCGTTTTGCCTCCGATTAAAGATCCTCTGGACCCGCGGACGCAACAACGCGGCCGATGCCCTTGGACTCTCTCGGGCAGTCCTTGATGGAGAAGCTCACGCGGCCCATCTTGTCCTTGCCGAGGCAGATCGCGCGAACCACATCCCCGATCTGGAGGACATCCTCGACCTTGCTGATGCGGGAATTGGCGATCTTGGAAATATGAACCATGGCCTCCTTGCCCGGCGCGAACTCGAGGAACGCTCCGAATTCCTTGATAGAGACCACCTTTCCGGTCAGGATCATGCCCTTCTCGAACTCGGTGGTGATGATGCGGATCGTCTCGATGGCCTTGTCCATCTTCTCCTGATCCGTACCGCAGACCGAAACCGAGCCGTCGTCTTCGATATCGATCTGGACATCGTAGGCGGCAATGATCGCGTTGATGTTTTTGCCCTTCGAACCGACAACCTCGCCGATCTTCTCCGGATCGATCTTGATCTGGACAATCTTCGGCGCGTATTTGGAAACCTCCGCGCGCGGCTTCGCGATCACCGGCTCCATGACGTTGGTCAGGATATACTCGCGGGCTTCCTTCGTGCGGGCAATCGCCTCCTCCACAATGGCGCGGGTCAGACCGTGGATCTTGATATCCATCTGGATAGCCGTAATGCCGTCGTGCGTTCCGGCGACCTTGAAGTCCATGTCGCCGAAGAAGTCTTCCAGCCCCTGAATATCGGTCAGAACGATATAATCGTCGTCCGTCGCCCCCGTCACCAGGCCGCAGGAAATGCCGGCAACGCCTTTTTTGATCGGAACGCCGGCCGCCATGAGCGCCATCGAGGACGCGCAGACGGAAGCCTGAGAGGTCGAGCCGTTCGATTCAAAGGTCTCCGAAACGGCACGGATCGCGTAGGGGAACTCCTCGCGGGACGGAAGCATCGGCTCCAGCGCGCGCTCCGCCAGAGCGCCGTGGCCGATCTCGCGGCGTCCCGGACCTCTCGACGGCTTGGTCTCACCGACCGAGTAAGACGGGAAATTATACTGATGCAGGTAGCGCTTCTCCGTAATATACGGATCCAGCCCTTCCACGCGCTGCGCCTCAGAGAGCGGGGCCAGAGTCACGCAGTCACAGATCTGCGTCTGGCCGCGGGTGAACATGGCCGAGCCATGGGCACGCGGGATCAGGTCGATCTCGGCCGCCAGCGGGCGGATCTCCTTAATGTCGCGGCCATCCGGGCGCTTGCGATCCTTGAGGATCATCTTGCGGACCGTCTTTTTCTCATACTGATACAGCGCGTCATCCACCAGCTTCATCCAGTCCGCATTTTCCTCGTATTTTTCGGCAAATGCGTCACGGACGGCAGCAATGTTCTTTTCTCTGGTCTGTTTGTCGTCTGTAAAGACGGCCTTCTCCATCTCTTCCGGCGGGCAGATCTCATAGATCGCATCATAGAGCTCCTGAGGGATCTCATAATGGACATAATCATGCTTTTCCTTGCCGCACTCCGCGATGATTTTGTCAAAGAACTTAATAATCTCCTTATTGACCTCATCGCATTTGTAAATGGCCTCGATCATCTTCGCTTCCGAAATCTCGTTCGCGCCGGCCTCGATCATAATGACCTTCTCGCGGGTGGAAGCCACCGTCAGCGCAAGATCGGACTTCTGCTTCTCCTCATAGCCCGGATTCACGACAAATTCACCGTCGATGAGGCCAAGCTGGGTCATGGCGCAGGGGCCGTCGAACGGAATGTCCGAAATACTGGTGGCAAGCGCCGAGCCGAGCATCGCGACGACTTCCGGGTCACAGGCGGGATCGACGGACATCACGAGGTTGCTCAGCGTCACATCGTTCCGATAATCCTTCGGGAACAGCGGACGCATCGGGCGGTCGATCACACGGCTCGTGAGCACCGCGTGCGTTGAAGCCTTGCCCTCACGCTTGTTGAAGCCGCCGGGGAACTTGCCGACGGAATACATCTTTTCCTCAAATTCCACCGAGAGCGGGAAGAAATCGATCCCGTCGCGGGGTGCCTTGGAGGCCGTTGCCGTAGAAAGGACAATGGTCTCACCGTAATGCATAAAGCAGCAGCCGTTCGCCTGCTTGCCGACGCGTCCGATGTCGATCGTCAGCGTCCTGCCTGCAAGTTCCATGGAATAACTCTTATAATCTCCCACAACTTCTCCTTCTGGCCGATTGGCCGGTAAAAAAATGATATGTATAAGTCCGGAACCCCGAAAACGCACGCTCCAGCAAGGCTCTCCGCCCCGGTTCGTGCCACAGGATCCGAAGGCGAAGCTTTCTCTCTTCGTCCGCGTATCTTATGGCGCAACCGGAACCGAATCCCTTCCGGACGGGCTTTTTTCCGCAGGCCGGATGATGCTTAAAAGGGGCAGGATCTCCTGCCCCTTTGCTGCCACATTATTTACGAAGGCCAAGCTTCTCGATCAGGGCACGATAGCGCTCGATGTCCTTCTTCTTGAGATACTCAAGAAGGCTGCGGCGATGGCCGACCATCTTAAGAAGGCCGCGTCTGGAATGATGGTCTTTCTTGTTCACCTTAAGGTGCTCGGTAAGCTCGTTGATCCGGGCCGTAAGCACGGCAACCTGAACCTCCGGCGAACCCGTGTCGCCCTCGCTGCGGGCATACGCCTGCATGATTTCCTGCTTCTTCTCTTTTGCGATCATTTTCTTTTCCTCCTGAAAACTGTTTCCCGCCGTTCCTCAAGAGGCGGTTGGAGCCTCCAACCCCCGAAGGACGGTGCGTATCCGCCGCTTCATACACGGCTTTCGGTAGTATACCATGGAAAAGAACATCCCGTCAACAACAAAATCTGAGCGTGAAACGCAAGTCTGCCGGCCGGGCCGACGGGAACGTTCATGTCTGCTGTTTCTTCCCCGAGGTTCCGCGGAGGGAAGACGCTTTCCTTCTTTTCCCGGCAAGCACTAGCCCTCCGGCCATCGCAAAGCCGCTGACAAGAAACAGGAGAAACAGCGGCCTGTTATAAAACACCCGGGAAGCGACATTTGTCGTGACAAGGATATTTTCAAGAAGCGCCTCGCCCTCCTCTTCCGGGGAAGCGCCTGTTCCGGCCGGGCCAGATACATTGCCCGCGCCGTCCCAGCAGGTCACGCGAACCGTCTGCGGTTCCCCGTCGCCCGGAATCTCGAAAACCACATGCCCGTCATGTGCGTCAAGGAACTCCCGCAGCTCGTCCGTATACAGGCCGGTTTCCGGATCCCGGTGACGGTTCTCTTTATCAAAGACGCACACCCTGCCGCTATGCCTTTCCAGCTCTGCCCGCACGCGGACAATTCCGCTGAGATTGTCTTCCGGCGTCAGTTCCACGACAAGAGCCTCCTGTCTGTATTCCTTCACGGACGCATCAAGATTCTCGAGCATTGCGTAAGGCCCTGTTTTGTCGACGGTAAACTCCAGCGGCGTAACGGCCGTCCGGCCGTCATCCTGCCGCTCGCCGGTGTTGCAGTTTTCATTTCCCGTCTCATCGACGGTATGGACTACAAGGCTGTAGGAGCCCTCCTCCGAAAAATTCCCGGCAAAAAACCTGTAGGTCCTCGAACGCCACCGGCCCTCCTCAAACTGATCGACAGTCTCGAAATCCTCTCCCTCCGTCAGCGTCCTGTAAGAGCCCTCGTGCCGGAGACTTACGCTCCTTAGACTCGTTTTTGTGACATTGATCTCGCACAGACAAACCTCCCGTTCTTCCCGAATATAATGCGCCCGGACCGCCGTCTCTGTCCCGTCATCCGCATACATCCAGGTCGAGCCAAAGCGGTTCACCGAGCAGACCAGACGTTCTTCGCTGACATTTCCGGCCCGGTCGGTCACAGTTGCCCAAAGCGTGTAGATATCGTCATATTTCTTCTGCTCTTCAAGGTTCGGGAAACGGCTGGAGCCTCCGAAAGCCTCCGTCACGTGGACCGGGCTGTCAAAGACGGTTCCCCGGTTTCCCCGCATCGTGAAGACAACCCCTTCCGGATCGAAATTCGCGTCGCTGTACAGGATCCCCGGTTCGAAAAGCCCGCCGTACGCCGTCCGTTCCTTCACGGTTTCCGGGTCAAAGGACAGCGACGGCCTGGTCTTATCAATGGTAAACCGCTCCGAGATCACCGTGTCCGCCCGGTTTCCCGCAAGATCGGACGCCGAAAGGACAAGCTGGTAATCCCCGTCCTCCGCGAAAGTAACTTCCAGATGACAAAGCTCCCCGCTGACCGTCCAGAGCCCGGCCGCGGCTTCGCCCGGGACATAGGAGTCCCCTTCTCCGTCCGCAGCCGCTAAAGTCCTCTCCCGTTCTTCCTCCGTCCGTTCCGCCGGCCCGCTGCCGGAATCCAGCCCCTTCAGCCCGCCGACCCGGATATCGGAAAGGCGGAGATGTTTTTCCTTAACGGTAATATCCGCCTTGCGCGTTCTGCCGTAGTATCTCCCCTCCCGCCCGTCATTGCGGTCAAATTGAAGCCGGATGACCGGAGGCGTTTTATCCACGGTAAAATGCTTCGCCGCCGCGCCCTCGATCCGAACGTTCTCCGCCGCGTTGCCCAGAAGATCCGTTCCGCTGACGTCAAAGCTATAGTCGCCGTCCCGGGAAAAGGTGACCGTCTTCGTCCAGGTATCGCTGTCGCCATTTCCGCCATGGCGTTCACAGACCCATTCCGAAGCCCTGCCGCCGTCGGCCAGAATTTTTATCCGGGAGCTGTCGAAATTCCGCTCCGTCACCACGATCGTTGCCGTACGGTCTTCCCGGAAATACCGCCCGCCCCGGACATCGTTATGATCATACGTCACCCGAATAACCGGGGGAGAGATGTCAATGCCAAACCGGTAGGACACATACCGGGTGTTTCCCGCGTTGTCCTTCGCGTAAACCGTAAGCGCCAGATCATTGTGATTCAGCTTCCCGTCGACGGTCTCCGCCGCCTCAAGCTCATAGACAAGCTCCGGATCCCGATACGCCGTCCTTCCGTCCGCCTCGCCGCCAAAGCGCCGGCTGCCCATCTCCCGAAGATACGTCGGACTGCCCTCCCGCCCGTCCACGGAGATCGTGTAATATACCTCTCCCAGCCCCGCGCTCCGGCTGCCCGAAAAGCTGCCGTCCGCCGGCCGGTTGGGCTCCGCCACCAATATGCGGAAGGGAACGGAGCCGTTATACAGGGGATTGCCGGTCGGTCCGTGTCGGCCCGATCTCGCTTTTGCCGAAATGCTGATGGACGGCGCCAGCCGGTCCTCCGGGATCGCCGGATTCTGGACATCAAGATAGATCTTATTCGTCTCCAACAGGCCCGTTGTATTGCCGGCCCGGTCCGTCAGCTTGAGCTTCAGATAGAAGACCTGCTGATCCTCCAGCAAAAAATCCGCCGCGCCCGCATACGCGTACCCCAGACTTTCGTTCCGGCTAAGCCCGTTCACGGAAGAGACCACCGAATAATCAATCTTCACCGGAGAATGCTCGCTGTGCCCGTCCCGGCTCCCGTATACGGTGACCGTCCCTTCGGCGCTGGTCTCGCCGCGGTAGGGTTCCGAGGCTTTTACCGACAGCCCCGTATCCTTCCGGAGCTCCGCGTCGTAATACACAAGCTTCTTCGGATTCCGGAGCTTCAGATTGCCCGCGGGCGCAATCGTATCGATGATCTTGATCATGCTCCGAAACTGTCCGTCCGCCGCGTAAGCTTCCATCTGCTCAAAAGCGCGCGCGGACCGGTTTCTCCGCTCCTCCTCCTTCGACATCACCAGACGGTTTCCCGCCATATCCTCGCCGGCCAGCACCGCGCGGTACGCGCCATCCTTCCCGTTAACGATCGGCACGCTTTTCGCGCGGAACACGGTTCCCTGCCGTTCTCTCGAACCCTTGGAAGGTTCGGGATCTTTGCCGAACGGATCCTCCCAGACCGGATCCGTATCCGCATAACGATCCCCATTCTTATATGCGAAATCTCCCGCAACCTTTTTCCCGTCAAGATTCACGTCGTCAACGCGGAAGGAAAACCGGAGATTCCGCCCGATCGCCGTCCCGCCGTAATAGGCCCGGAGGCCATCGACATTTTCATCCGCGTTCACAGGCTTTGTCAGCTCCGTCAGGGTGAAGACCGGAGCCGTCGTATCCATGACCTTCACGCCCGTCTTAAAGATGCCCGAACGCATCTCCTGCTCCGTCGGCTCCCGGTCATTCTCCGTCACCGGCCCGCCCATCCGCACGAGCATTTTGTTGCCGGCTTTGTCCTCGCCGCGGAAGACAAATGCATAACGCCCGTCGTTCCGCCCGTCCGCCTCCGCTTTTACCGACCCCGTATACCTGTATACGGCCCCCGGCTCCGCCTTCGGCCCGCTGATCTTCACCCTCGCGGTCTCCGCAGCCTCCGAGGAAATGACGGAAAGGCTCATTTTCTCCTTTGCCGGATCAAAGTTCGTCTCCAGGACGGAAAAGCTCACGGTCAGATCCTTGTTAAAATAATCCGCGTCCCCCACATAAGAATGGGAAGCCTCCAGCTCCGTGACATCGTAGGTCACGGCCGGGGCGACCGTATCGAGGACCTTCACCCCGGTACTGTAGGTACCCGCAAGCTTCTGCGCCTTTGTCTGCGCCGGATCGGCCTTCGTCATATCCGCGCCCTCCGCCACCCAAAGTCCGTTCCCGGCCTTGTCCGTTCCGCTGATCGTAAACATGTAGCGTCCGTCGTTCCGCCCGCCGGCCAGAGCTTTTACGGAGGCCGTATAGACATATTTTCCGTCCTTTGGCTCCGTCGCCGGCGGCTCCCGAAGCACGGCTCTGCCTTCGTGCATCACCCTTTTGCCGGATACCCGCTCTCGCATAGAACCGGTCGATCCTGCCCGCGTCATAATGCTCTTCCTCCACCGTGAAGGTCAGCCGGAAATCCTTGTTGTAATAGGCCGCGTTTTGTCTTTCTTCCTTATATATATGCGTATCGGGCAGCCACGTCGCCGTGCAGGTGACCCTCGGCGGCGTTTTGTCCAGCACTTTTTTCGTGGTCCGGAGAACCCCGCTTCCCGCATTTCCGGCTGACCCGTTAGCCGCCGCAATGGCCGCTCGATCGGTCTCGGAAAGGTTCGTTCCTTCGATAAACCGGAGCCGGTTTCCCGCGAGGTCCGTCCCGGATAATTCCGCCCGGTAAACCGCCTCGTCCCGGCCCGTCCTGCAATAGGTGTAGATTCCGCGTCCCCCGTCCCGCTCATCCGGTCCTTTATGGAGCCCGGTCGTGTCCGACTCGTCCAAAGCCGCCGTTTTCCAAAAGATGGCTTTCATCCGCTCCTCGGCGAAATTTTTTTCAGTCACCGTGAAGCGCTCGGTGAAGCTCTCCTTATAATAATCCGCCTCCGCATAGGCATGTGCCTTTTGATCGACCGAATATTCGGCGACCGGGCGCACGGTGTCGATGACGACCTTATCATACGGATCCTTTGGGTCAGCCCATACAAAGTCCTCTTCCTCTCGCCGGCCAAAGCTTCGCAGCGCAAAGGTATACTCGCCGTCCGCCTCGGAGTTCTCGGCCTCCGGGCGGATCGTCAGTTCTAAAACGTACGAGTTCCCCTGCGCTTTCCACGGAACGCAGGAAAGGAATCCCGGCCCGCTGCCCGTTTTGCCGGGCGGGAATTCATAAATCCGGTTTCCTTTCTTCACAAGCACAGACGGCAGGCTCCCGGTCCGTCCCCCCGTTCCCTCCGCGATGAAGGTGATGATGGCGGCTTTTGGCTTTCCGGTCCCGTTCGTCAGACCATAATAAGCCGTCCGCACGCCGTCCGCCTCCACACAGCCTGACCAGTCCTCCGAGAAGCGCAGGGAAACCTTCCGCGTCGTTTGAACCGGCGTACTCGCCTCCGCTTCCGCCGCGGCCGACGTACTCGCCTCCGTTTCCGCCGCGGCCGGCGTACTCGCCTCCGTTTCCGCCGCGGCCGGCGTACTCGCCTCCGCTTCCGCCGCGGCCGGCTTGCTTTCCTCCGCGGCGAGGAGCTTTTCCGGCATGCCGTATCCGGCCGTCAATCCTATGATTATCACCGCCAGCAGGAGCGCCGGCCGGCGCCATCGAAACCCTTTGGCACAGTTCTTCATTCGCCCCCCTCTCCCGGAAGCGTCCGCGAGCAAAAAAGCAGGGATCCGCTTTCGCTCCGCCTCCGGCGAATATGCGCGGGCAGCTCACTCGAAGCCGCATCGTTCCGTTTCCTTCGCGGAAGCCCCGGCGATCCGTTCCGTCGCTGCGTATGCCGTTCTCTTTGCCGTCTGCCCGGTTTTATCGAGCCAAAGCAGCTCGCCCGCGGCCATCCGTCCGGTTTCCTGCCGCCGGACCGCCCGAGCCTTTCGCTTCCTCAGCCGGCCGCAGCGCCGCCGGAGGATCCCCCGAAGATCGAGCCGGAAAAAAAGAACGACTGCTACGAAAAGCGCCGCCAGAGTTACAGCCAGCGCGCATATAAAACCAATCCTGTACAATTCCAGCAAAGCCGCCGGATCCCTCCCGGCAGGCAGCGTCTCCTCCAGCAACTCAGCATCCTCCTCCGTTCCGTTACGTTTCCCGGCTCCGTGTTTTGCCGGTCCGCCGCCGCGTGTATTGTCCGCGGCGCGCGTTTCCGGCTCCCGCGTGCCCAGAAGCGGCGCCTGAAAACAGGTTCTTTTACTCATCGCCAGCATAGGCTCCGCGGACCGTCATCCTCGCTCGCTCGACCGCCTCCTCCGCTTCCCGCCGCACGACCCGGTCGGTCTCCCCGCCCGTCTCTTTCCGGACATAGCGCTCCCCCGCATCGAGGATCCCGAGAAGCCGGTCTTTCTCAGCCCCCGCGTCCCTGAAATCTTTGATCTTATTTTCCACCAGATTCGCGAAGGTGCGATACATGGCAAATGCCGCGCCGGTGTTTCCGCATTGTTCTCCGGCCTGTTCCGGGTCGCCGAGAAGCTCCTCAAATTCTGCCAGAGCCTCGGTCCAGCCCATCACTCCCGTCTCCCCAAAGACCTTCGACGAGCCCTCGCCGGAGGAATTCGCGCTGACGGCGCAGGAAATCAGATAGAGGCCGGCAGCCAGTTTTTTCTCCCGCCCGCCAAGATACCGGCTCCCGTCAAGACCCCGCAGCTCCGCGGCCGCGTACGGATAGCTTCCGGCCCGAAAATACTGAAAATACATGACGCCCAGCCGGAACCGGAATCTGTCATAATCCGCGGGCCGTTCCTGTTCGAAGATCTCAAGACAGCTCTTCTCCCCGCCGGCCGCCGGCGCTGTTCTAAGGAGCTCCCGCAGAAGCTTCCGGTCATCCGCCGTAAAATCCCGGTCCGTTTCGCTGACGATCTTCTCCAGCGCCGTCCCATAGCCCTCCGGATCCTCCGGCCGCATGCGCAGGGCACGCTGAATTTCCCGAAAAGCCTCCGGGAACGTCTCCGCCTTCCGGGCCCTCTGCAGAGAGATTTCGAAGGTATTCTCCACCGTCCGCTTCCCCGCCTCAAGGAATCCGGCCATGACCAGGCTCCCGATCAGGCCTATCAAGACCGGGACGAAAAAGAGCCGGAGCCTTCGGCGGTCTCTCTGCCGGACCTCCTGATCCAGGTCGTGAACATGCTCCAGCGCGTCCAAAAGCTCGGCCGCGGACTGGTAACGGTTTTCCCGCCGCATCTCGCAGCACTTCGCGACGATCCTTTCGATCCCGCTGCCCTTAAGCTCCGGCAAAAGCTCGCCGAGCGGGTAAATGATGAAATCGGTGTCTGCCGGGCTGCGCCCGGTCAGAAGATGGTACATCGTCGCGCCCAGCGCGTAAATATCCGTGCGGACATCCGTCTCGCCGCGTCCGCCGAACTGCTCCGGCGCCGCGTATCCCCGGGTGCCGAGCCAGGACGTATCCCCGTCCCCGCCGCCCCGGCTTACGCGGGCGGTTCCAAAATCGATCACGACCACGTCTCCGTCCGGCCGAAGCATGACATTGGCCGGTTTCATATCCCGATAAATGACGGGCGGCTGCCGGCTGTGGAGATACCAGAGAACATCGCAGAGCTGTTTCATCCACCGAATCACCGTTTCCGGCCGGATCGCGCCATTGGCCCTGACAACACTCAGAAGATCCTGTCCCTGTACATAATCCATGACGATATAAATACTCTCTTCATCCTCGACGACATCGACGATCCGGACAATGTTCGGATGATCGAGCCGCCGCAGCATTTCCACCTCGGCCAGAAGGCTCCGCCCGGAAGCCAGGTCCTCCAAGAGCCCGCGTTTCGGGATCTCCTTGATCGCCCAGGCCTTGTTGACCCTCTCGTTGCGCGCCAGGTAGACAAGACTCATCCCGCCGCGCCCGATCTCCTCTAGAATTTTGTATTTGCCGTCAAAGGTATCGCCGATTTTCAGCATCTCCGCCCCCTTGCAGATCCCGTTCCCGGCAAAGGGTTCCCGAAAAAGCCGGAAGCACTCTTTTAACCGTTACTTTGTTCGCAGTAACTTTACTTTCTACATAGTAACGCTCTTTGCGTTTACTGTCAACGGGCAGTTTGTAAAAATTTCATAAACATGAATCCGTTTCATTTATCCGTTTCCAGCTTTTTCCCCCTCAGAATAGGGTAGAGGGAGGCTTTCGCCTCGCCCCTCCCATTGCACCGGACGTACGGTTCGCGTATCCGGCGCTACATCAATTACAAAACAATATCAGGATT
>CACZBB010000098.1 GCA_902779245.1 uncultured Lachnospiraceae bacterium
ATTAATACAGGATGTGCGGGCATGAATGCAGCAGGGTGGTACCTGGCAGAGAAGGACAAGCTCTTTTATCAGGATACTGCTGCGGGGACGGAGAGCGTCGTACGCAGAGACTTTCCGAACAGCGTCGGCTTGTATCTGTCACCCGGAGGGCAGTACCTCGCGTGCTCCAGAAATATGGGCGGTCATTATCTCTTTTCACTGTTAGACCTGGAAAATGGCAGGGAGGTGATCTCCAGGAGGAGCGAACGGACCCTGCGCGCGTGTTTCAGTCCTGATGGAAATACAGTCTATGTGGGATTCCTCTCTGGCGATATAGCTGTATTTGAGTGCGCGACGGGGAAGGTGACTGCCGAGTTTCATACAAAAGAGGAGATCACGACCATATGCGCTGATGAGAGTGGCCGTTTCCTGCTGACGAGCCATTACGTTAAAGACAAGGGCCTGATCCGTCTGTGGGACATCCCGGATAACAGTTGCCGTATGACGATTGATACCGAACCGCATGCAAAGGTATGCTTTTCCCGCAGTCCCTCGGGAGAACTTCGCGCGGCAGCGTTCTGTGGTATGACAGGCATTTATTATGAGTGGGACATCTTTCAACAGAACGTGCTGCCTGTCTGGTCGCTCAGCCAAGTGGCGAGGACAGATGCGCAGCTTGAGCGGGAACAGAGGTTTATCGAGGCAATCAAAAAGGGAAATTGCGGCCTACCACAGCGATTGGCGCAATCCCGAAAGTCGGCCGCAAGTAACCCGCAGCCACGAAAAAAGGGGCTTGCGGCAGAAAAATAAAGATGTATAATCTAGAGTTTAGGACGCAAGCCACCGAAGGTCCGCTTGCGTCCGAAAAATATACCCGAGTCTGGATGCTTGACGGAAGAAAAAAAGGAGGACATTTTTCATGTCTGACAAGATCAGGAAATATGTAACCGTGGACGGCAATGAGGCGGCGGCCTACATTGCCTATGCTTTTACCGAGGTTGCGGCCATCTACCCGATCACGCCCTCCTCACCTATGGCGGGGAAGACGGACGTATGGTCCGCGAACGGCAAGCTGAACCTTTTCGGCCAGCCGGTGCGTCTCGTGGAGATGCAGGCGGAATCCGGCGCGATCGCGGCGGTTCACGGCGCGGCCGAGACCGGCGCGCTGGCCACCAGCTTCACCTCGTCCCAGGGTCTTATGCTGATGATTCCGACCATGCACCGCATCGCGGGCGAACGCCTTCCGGCCGTCCTTCATGTCGCGAGCCGCACGGTCGGCTCCCACGCGCTGTCCATCTTTGGCGATCATTCGGATATTTACAATTGCCGCGCGACGGGCTTCGCGCTCCTTAGCAGCGGCGACGTCCAGGAAGTCATGGATCTCGCCGGCGTCGCGCATCTGTCGGCGATCAAGGGCATGATTCCGTTCCTGCATTTCTTTGACGGCTTCCGCACCTCCCACGAGATCGACAAGGTCGAACAGATGGACTACGAGGATCTCCGGCAAATGCTGGATGAGAAGGCGCTGGCGGATTTCCGCGCCAACGCCCTGAACCCGGAGCATCCGATGGTTCATGCGACTGTCCAGAACCCGGATATCTTCTTCCAGGTCCGCGAGGCCAATAACGCTGACTACGAGTCTCTCCCGGACATCGTGGAAGACTACATGCAGAAGATCAATACCGTCACCGGCCGCGACTACCATCTCTTCAATTACTACGGTGCGCCGCACCCGGAGCGCGTCATCGTGGCTATGGGCTCCGTCTCGGGCTGCATCCGCGAGGTCGTTGATTTCCTGAACGCCCGCGGGGAGAAAGTCGGCTTCGTCCAGGTACACCTCTACCGGCCATTTGACGTGAAACGGTTCATCGCCGCCCTGCCGAAGACGGTTACGTCCATTGCCGTCCTCGACCGCACCAAGGAAATGGGCGCGATCGGCGATCCGCTGTATCTTGATATCTGCGCGGCTCTGCGTGCGCGCGCGGATCTCACCATCGTCGGCGGCCGCTACGGCCTGTCCTCGAAGGACACCACCCCGTCTCAGATCGCGGCGGTTTACGCGAATCTGAGACGCGAAAACCCGGTCGACAGCTTCTCCATCGGCATCATCGACGACGTGACCCACCGCTCCCTCCCGGAGACGGAGATCGTCAACATCGAAGAGCCCGGAACCGTGAGCTGCAAATTCTGGGGGCTCGGCGGCGACGGCACGGTCGGCGCGAACAAGAATACGGTCGAGATCATCAACTCCCACACCGACAAATTCGGCCAGGCGTATTTTGAGTATGACGCGAAGAAGTCCTTCGGTATTACGAAGAGCCATCTGCGCTTCGGCGATCAGCCGATCCGCTCCTCCTACTATGTCAAATCCGCCGACTTCGTCGCCTGCCACAATTCTTCTTATATTGACAAATACGATATCGCGTCGGAGGTGAAGCCGGGCGGTACCTTCCTGCTGAATTGCCCGTGGAGCGCCGCGGAGCTGGAGGATAAGCTCCCGGCGAAGGCTAAGCGCGACATCGCGAAAAAGAAGCTCAAATTCTATACTATCGACGCGACGAAGATCGCTTTTGACCTCGGCCTCGGCAGCCACTCCAACACCGTGCTCCAGGCGGCATTTTTCGCGCTGATGCCGGTCATTCCGGTCGAGGAGGCGGTGGGCTATATGAAGGCCGCCGCGGAGAAGACATATTTTAAGAAAGGTGAGGAGGTCGTCGCGAAGAACCTGGCGGCGATCGACGCCGGCGTTTCCGCGCCGGTCCGCGTCGAGGTTCCGGAGCTCTGGCAGTACGCCGCGGAGGAGAAAAAACCCGCAAGGAACGTGCCCGAGGTGGTCACCGAGATCCTCGAACCGCTGAACGCGCAGAAGGGCGATGACCTGCCGGTCAGCAAGCTCATGCGCTACAAAAACGGCATCATGGACATGGGGCTTACGGCTTATGAGAAGCGCCGCATCGCGACCCGCGTGCCGGTCTGGGACGCGGACAAGTGCATTCAGTGCAATCGCTGTGCCTATGTGTGTCCGCACGCGGTCATCCGTCCCTATCTTCTGACAAATGAAGAGCTGCTGGCCGCGCCGGAGGGTCTGAAGTTTGCCCCGGCCAAGGGCAAGGAGGTCGACGGGCTGGTCTTCACGATGCAGGTCAGCGAGGACGACTGCACGGGCTGCGGGAGCTGCGCCAATGTCTGCCCGGCGAAGGAGAAGGCGCTTACGATGGTGCCGATCGATGAGGCGAAGGACACAAGCGCCGCGTGGGAGTACGCCCTGCATTTGCCGGATAAGAAGGATTACTTTGATCCGTACACGGTGAAGGGCAGCCAGTTCCGCCGCCCGCTTCTGGAGTTCTCGGCGGCCTGCGCGGGCTGCGGCGAGACGCCGTACGCGAAGCTTCTTACGCAGCTTTACGGCGACCGGGTGTACTGGGCCAACGCAACGGGCTGCTCCCAGGCGTGGGGCTCGGCGATGCCGGGCATCCCGTATACGACCAATCAGAAGGGCTGCGGACCTGCCTGGACCAACTCTCTCTTCGAAAATAACGCGGAATTTGCCTTGGGCATGGTGCTCTCGGTGAACCAACAGCGGGAGGCAGTGAAGAGCAAAGTGCTCTCTCTACGGGAGCTTCTTATGGGTGAGGCTTCGCCTGCGGAGGGCGGTTCCGCGCTCAGCGCGGCCGAGGCGGCAATCGTCACGGCGTGCGACGTGTATCTTGCGTCCTTCGATGATTTTGACGGCTCCAGGGACGCCGCGGAGACGCTGATCGGAGTCCTTGAAGAGTACGGGCTGGTTTTGGATACCGTTCTTGCCGTGCGGAAGGCTAAGGCGGAAGCGCTTGCGGAACGCGGAAAGGCGGATGAAAAGCTCCACTCGCTGCTGGGCAAGAAGGCCGGCGAGCTTTTTGGCTCGGTTCTGAAGGCCCGGGACGCCGGGGAGAAGCTGGCCGCCGATGCGTTCGGCGCGAGTGAGGAGGCGAAGGAGAAGCAGGCGAAGCTGGCCGGGCTGATCCGGGAAATCCTCACGGCGAAGGATCAGCTCGCGAAGAAGACCTTCTGGATGTACGGCGGCGACGGCTGGGCCTATGATATCGATTTCGGCGGGCTCGACCACGTGCTTGCGAGCGGCGAGAACATCAACGTTCTTGTCGTGGACACCGAGGTGTACTCGAACACCGGCGGCCAGTCCTCGAAGGCAACCCCGGTCGGCGCGGTGGCGCAATTTGCCGCGTCCGGCAAGAAGTCTCCGAAGAAGGACCTCGGCAGCATCCTCATGACCTACGGGAACATCTACGTCGCGCAGGTCGCGCAGGGCGCGGACAACGCCCAGCTCGTGAAGGCCGTGAAGGAGGCGCAGGCTTACAATGGGCCGTCCATCATCATCGCGTACGCTCCCTGCCAGGAGCACGGAATGAAGTGCGGGGCGGCGAAGGTGCAGGACGAGATGAAGAAGGCGGTCGACGCCGGCTACTGGTTCCTCTATCGCTACAATCCCGACGCGACCCCGAAATTCACGCTGGATTCCAAGGCTCCGAGCATCGACTATGAAGAATTCCTCGATGGTGAGGTTCGCTACGCGTCCCTCCGCCGCACCTTCCCGGAAAATGCCGAAACCCTCTTTGCCGAGGGCGCAAGACTCTCCAGGGAACGCTACGAAAAATATGCGGCGATGAGGGATGAGAAGTAAGGGGAAGAAAATCCTTTCAGCTGCTTTATCCTTTGTTCACAGATGCTTCCAGGTCCGGCCTGCGGTTCATACCGCAGGCCGGATTCTTTGCGCCCACCCTCGAAAACCCTTTGAGGCCGGGTCCGAAAACCCCACGCACCCCCGTCTCGGCCGCAACCCCCTCAAAACTCCCGATGCGTCCGAGGTCCCAAAACTTGCTCTCCAAGCCCCTCAGCCGCAACGCTCACTTTTTGCCCCTTTCGGCTGAACCCATACAGCCCGCGCAAACCCCGTTCAAACCCCGCGCACCTTCCGCGCCCCTCATCCTTTTATATTTGCCTGGTTGCAGGCAGGTGTTATTCTTGCTAAAATATATGTACACAGGAAGGAGAATTTAGGATGGAAACAATTATGGAAAGGAAGCAGGCGGGCAAGTCCTGGCGGAAGACAACCTCGCGCAGCGACCTCGGGCAGTGGAAGGTGCAGACAAAGCGCCCTGTCGTAGAGGAGCTTCTTCTCGGACAGGAGGAGACCCGGAAAAAGGAGCTGATCCCGATCCGGCGGGAAAGAATGGCGCTATCGCCATTTACATTTTTCCGGGGCGCGGCGATCCTTCAGGCGCACGACCTTTCAACGATGCCGGGAACGGATTTTCGCGTGCAGGCCTGCGGAGACGCCCATATCGCCAATTTCGGCATTTTCGCGTCACCGGAGCGGCGGATGGTCTTTGACATCAACGACTTCGACGAAACGCTGCCGGCGCCCTTTGAAGTAGATGTCAAACGGCTTGCCGCCAGCGTGGAGATCTGGGGGCGTAACCGGGGCTTCTCAAAAGAAGAGAGACAGGCAGCCGTTTTCGGCATGGCGGCGCACTATCGAAAGTCCATGCTGGAATTTTCCGGGATGGGCAATATGGAAGTCTGGTACCGGCATCTCGATCTCGAAAAATTCATGGCGACAGAGTCCAATCTGGCCAATAAAAACCAGCTGCAGCTCATGTCGGCCACGGTGCAGAAG
This sequence comes from uncultured Lachnospiraceae bacterium, assembly GCA_902779245.1. Lineage (GTDB taxonomy): Bacteria > Bacillota > Clostridia > Lachnospirales > Lachnospiraceae > Chordicoccus. The sequence continues at coordinate 5,654 of CACZBB010000098.1, forward strand.
GCGCTGTCGAAAAACAGCGAGCGGGCGGTCCGAAAGCTCACGGAGACGGTGGACGGGAAGCTCCGCATCAAGAGCAATCCGCCGCTGATCGTTCCGATCCGCGACCTGGTCGGCGAGGAGCGGCTGGCCTACGACTTCCACTACAACGTCCATGCGGCCTTGGACCTTTACAAGGAAACCCTCCCCAGGGAGCGGCGCCGCCTTATCGACCAGTATGAGCCGCTGGAGCTTGCTCATAAAGTCGTCGGAGTCGGCAGTGTCGGGCGAATGGCCTGGATCCTCATTATGATGGGCCGCGAAAATGGCGACCCGCTGGTGCTGCAGATCAAGGAGGCAGAAGCCTCCGTTCTTGAGCCCTACTATGGAAAAAGCGAATTTAACCGGTGCGGGCACCGGGTGGTCGCCGGGCAGCGGGCCATGCAGACGGCCGGAGACATCCTCCTCGGCTACCTTCGCCTGAATTTGCCAGGGAACCAGGTGGGGGATTTTTATGTGCGTCAGCTTTGGGACGCCAAGGGCTCCATCGACTTCGATACGCTTCCGCCGGACGGCTATAAGGGGCTGCCGCTTTTCTGCGCCTGGACGCTCGCGCATGCGCACGCGAAGACCGGCGACCGCCACGCGATCGCCGGATACCTCGGGAAGGGAGAAGCCTTCGAGCACGCGATCATGCGGTACGCGGCCGCTTACGCCGAACAGAACGAGGCGGATTACGAAGTGTTTTTGAAAATGGGGAAATGACGCCCGGCAGAGCTTTGACTTCTGGTCATACGGCGGCCGGAAAAGCAGAAAAATGCTAAAGCTGCTTCTGCGGCTCACACACAGGCTGTTTATCAGGGACGCGTAAAGGTAGGATTTGACATGAAGACAGAACACATCCTGCTGGCGCTGCAGATCGGGCGCAAGGGCTCCATCAGCAAGGCGGCCAAGGCCATGTTCATTTCGCAGCCGACAGCCAGCAACATCCTGAAGGCGTTGGAGAGCGAGCTGGGCTATCCACTCTTCCTTCGGTCTCGCGGAGGCATCGTGCCGACCGAGGAGGGAACTGCCTTTCTCCGGCACGCGGCCGCAATCGAAGAATCGCTCCAGGCCATTGAAAAGATCCAGCGGCCGGTCAGGCGCGCGAGCCTGCGCATCATCTCCGCAGATTTCGAATTTACAGAGACGGCATTTGAAAGAATGTGCAATAATAAATTATGTGGCTGGGGGGGGATAGACTTAAAATTCCAGATTATCCCGGACATCGATGAGGCACTTCACATCCTTGAAACCGGCGGCGTCGACGTGGCAGTTATCCTCTGCCGGATGAATCTCTATGAATCGATTCTTCAAAATATTAAAAAGAAATATCTGGAAGCGGAGCTGATCGGGCGTACACATCTGGAGATCATTTGCGGCAGAGACCATCCGATGCTGGCGGACGGGAAGCTTCAGGATCCTCCATTTGACAGGTATCCCTGCTTCATCAGTGCAAAGGCCGAGAATCCGGAGCTGTATATGCCCGAGTATCTCGCGAAACATGAACACAGGATGCCCAGACACATTTCCCTTACATACGGGGAAACGCGCTATAGGCTCCTTTCGGAAAACAACGGCTATCTGATTAGCACGCCCATTTCCGCAATTGACCGGGAAAAGTACAGGCTGGCCTCCCTGCCCCTTGAAGATTCGGACATGGCCGTGTTCGCCGTGCTTCACGCGGATCCGCAGAATGAGGAGCTTATCCGGGAATACATCCAGCTGTGCAAAACATGCTTTCAGGACTTCTATGCGGCGGCTTCTGCTTCGCGGGAGGAGACTTTTCCCGGAATCCCGCCAACGCTCGGGTAAAGCGCCATGTTTTCATCGAGGCAAATGCAGGCATTTTGTTCGTTTCCTATAATATATTGATTCAAGTGTCAAAAGCGCATGAAAATTTTGCTTGCAAAATATTTCATGCATTTTTGACACGTCCGACATGAGAAAGTAGCCGTTTTACACAGA
>CACZBB010000099.1 GCA_902779245.1 uncultured Lachnospiraceae bacterium
AGTCCGTCATCGACGTCAGCATCCTGAAACAGGGCGTGGACTATAAGAACCTTAAACCATCCTACGTAATCTTCATCTGCAACTACGATGAGTTTGAGCGGGGGCGCTACATTTACACATTCGAGAACAGCTGCCGGGAGGAGCCGGATTTGGGGTTCGGCGACCAGTCATACAAGGTCGTGGTCAACACGAAGGGGCGAAGGGGTGAAATCAGCGACGAGCTGAAGGAGGCCATCAAATACCTGGACGATGGAACCGTTACGGGTGCATATAGCAAGGAACTGGACGATGCCGTGAAGGCCGTCAAGTCCAGCGAGGAAAGGAGGGTTGAGTATATGCTGATGTGGGTCAGGGATAATGAAAAACGGGCCGAAGGGCGCGAGGAAGCACGAGCGGAAGATGCCAAGGGGATGTACGAGGAGGGGCTTTCTCTGGACGCGATTGCCCGCATCCAAAAGACCACAGTCGATGCCGTGAAGAAGATGCTCGGCCTCGATCAGGAGCCGGTCGCTTTCGGGTGAATGATTATATGAAAGAGGAATACGCGTGGGAGCTGTTTCTGAATGTCAGAGATAATGAAAAACGAGCCGAAGGGCGCGAGGAAGGCCTTGCGGAAGGCCGCGTGGAAGGTGAGAACAAGCTGGCTGCCCTTTTCAGCAAGCTCTTCGCCGCCGGACGCATCAAGGATGCGGAGAAGGCATCGGTTGATGAGGAATATCGTTCTAAGCTGTTTGCGGAGTTTAGGATGGGATGAACTCAGGCCGTCATCACAAATCAGGTGGTGGCGGTCTGTTTTTTCGTTCAATCAGGAGGGAGAATAAAATGGCCAAGGACTTGACGGGCATGGCGTTCGGACGGCTCGTGGTAACCGGCCCGGCGGAGGACAAGGTTCACCCGTCAGGGCAGAAGTCGAAGATGTGGGCGTGCAGGTGCTCCTGCGGCAACACCACGGTCGTGAACGCGCAGAACCTCGTATCGGGGATGACGAAGAGCTGCGGCTGCATCAAGCCGCCGAGGAACGGGAAGGTCTGCCCCGTCTGTGGCAGGGCGTTCGAGGCACCGCCGTCCGGCAGGAAGACGTGCAGCCGGGAATGCTCCTCCACCCTCCGCAGCCGGACGCACATGGGACACGGGGTGGACGAGGCCACGCGCTCGAAAATCTCGGAGAAGGCGAAAGACCGCGACATGACGGGGCTCGGGGGGACGGAGGCGGCGCAGGCCTCCCCGAACTCCGGGAGGTTCGTCACCAACGTGAATGCCATCGACTGGGTGCTGGTGTCGCCGGAGGGCGTGCGCTATGAGTGCCACAACCTCAACGAGTGGGTGAGGAATAACTACCAGCTCTTTGGGGAGCCTGCGTATTCCGAGCGCATCGTGAACAACATCCGATCGGGGCTTACGAACGCCAAGAGGGGCGCGATGGGGAAGCCGATAATCTGCACGTACAAGGGGTGGAGGGTCGTTTCGCCCTCCCCGCCTGTCTCCCCGTGCTCTGAATGAAAAGGAAGTGTGCTCAGGCCGTCATCACCAATCTGGTGGTGGCGGTCTTTTTTTCTTGACTTTTCGAGCGTCTTGGAGATAATAAGTGCTAACCCCGGAGAGGGGGGAAGAAGGAGGAATCGCACCATGTGGAAATCAGAGAGGCAGGGATTCATCGCGTCGGATTTCATCGACGGGGATGGATACTACGACTGGCCGCAGGACGCGGAGGAGACGGCGGAGGTGCTCGGAAAGAGCCAGAAGGAACTCGAAAGGGAGGCCGGGAGCAGAGATTGGGCGGAGATCAAAGCCTTTGTCGCAGGTCAGGAGGATTATGTCGAGCGGATTGAGGCCGCCTTCGAGGCGTGGTTAGCGAAGGAAAAAGTGCAAAAGTCCACCCCAATCTTTTACACCTTTTTTATGCAAAAGGGCTTGACAACGTCTGTTTATTCGAGTAAACTAAAGACGGTGTTTATCTAAATAAACAGCAGGGCCATTGGAACCTGTCCCCGATGGCCCTTATCTGAGTAAACAGGAAGGAGAGAGCCGTTATGAAAGATTTTGAGCTTGGGGCGATACAGGAGCGTTTCGCGGATATCGTCTGGGAGCATGAACCGATCGCGTCCGGCGAACTGGCAAAGATCTGCGAAAAGGAACTAAACTGGAAGCGGCCGACGACCTATACGGTGCTGCGGAAGCTTTGCGAAAAGGGGCTTTTGCGGAACAGGGACGGAATCGTTGTTTCCCTGGTTCCCCGTGAGGAATTTTATTCCGCCAAGAGTGAGCAGATTATTGAAGATTCCTACCGGGGATCCCTGCCGGCCTTTGTCGCGGCTTTCATTTCCAGAAAAAAGATTTCCGCGAAGGAAGCTGAGGAGATCCGGCAAATGATCGATGCTTTCAAAGAGGAGGGGTGATCATGAGCACGGTATTCATCAAATTTCTGAATATGAGCATTACGGCGAGCTGGCTGATCCTGGCCGTCATTCTGGTACGATTGCTTCTGAAAAAAGCACCGAAATGGATCCGCTGCCTTCTGTGGGGATTGGTGGCTGTCCGGCTTCTTTTTCCATTCTCCATTGAAAGTGTCTTCAGCCTGATTCCGAGCAGCGAGACGATTCCTTCAAATATTGCGCTCCAGAAGGAGCCTCACATCACTTCCGGGATTTCGGCGCTCAACGCTGCGGTCAATCCTGTCCTTTCGGAATCGCTTGCACCGGTTCCGGAAGCAAGCGTTAACCCGCTGCAGGTGATTATCTTGGTGGCGGCGGTTGTGTGGATTGCGGGAATCGCGGGGATGCTAATCTACGCACTTGCCAGTTATCTGAAACTGAAGAAAACCGTTTCGGTGTGTGTTCCCGTCAAAAAAGGGATCCTTGCCTGCGATGAGGTCAAGGCACCATTTATCTTAGGCATCCTCCGGCCGGTCATCTATGTCCCTTCGTCCCTGCAAGGAGAAACGCTTGACTGCGTGATCCGTCATGAAAAAGCTCATCTCCAGCGCCGTGACCACTGGTGGAAGCCGCTGGGGTTCCTGCTGCTATCGGTTTACTGGTTTAATCCCTTATGCTGGGCCGCGTACATTCTTCTTAGCCGGGACATCGAAATGGCCTGTGATGAGAAGGTTATCTGTGATATGAACAGGGCGGAGATGGCAGCGTACTCACAGGCGCTTCTGGACTGCAGTTTTCCTGGAATGCGAATTGCGGCCTGCCCGCTTGCGTTCGGCGAGGTGGGTGTGAAAGAGCGCGTCAAAGGTGTTCTGAATTATAAAAAACCCGCATTCTGGATCCTTCTCGCCGCTGTTCTTGCCTGTATCGTTCTCGCTGTCTGCCTGATGACCGATCCGTTCTCAGACACGAACCTTTCCGAAAAGCTTGGTGTTTCCGTGGAAAAGGCGGTAAAAGAGCACTTTCGGAATCACGAGACGGAGGGACACTTTGTGACCGTGGATGCGGATGTGCTTCGTGTTTCCAAATCTGCCAGCAGAACGACGGTTTATGCTGTGGTCATGTATGAGGAATATAGCTTTGACGGCACGGATATAAAGGAAGGAACTGCCGCGCACGTTCCAACGGTCATTACCTTTGACACATCCTCCGACGACAACGGACAGGAAGCATTTGCCGTGATGGAATACTGGGAGCCGAGAGAGGGAAGCTATTTTACGGAGGATGTCCGGTTAAAATTCCCGCCGGACATCCAGGAGAGAGCATTTGACAACTCCGGAGCGGAGCGGCAGCACGAAAAGTGTCTGAAAGCGGCAAGAGAATACTATGGCGTTGGGCAAAGCACGGCGGAGGAGGAGTTCAAAATCAGCTATGATCTCGGCGAGACAGCAAGCTACTTTATACGCACTCCTTCTGCAGCAAGGGTCGGCGAGAAGGTTGAAATCCGAACGGACAAAATGCGCGATGCAAAGATGCCGTATCTTCATGTTTATGTGAATGGCCTGGAGATCAGGGGAAAGAATCTTGGCGTTGCGTTAGAGTGGTATTATTCTTTTATCATGCCGCATAGGGATGTGCTGGTGACCGCAAGGTATTATACCGAAGAGGAATTTCTGGGACCGAAAACGGCGGACCTGGCTGGCCTTAGAAAGAAGTATCCAGAGTATTTTGACCTGGATACCTCGCATGGCCTGGAACTCTATGTTTGGCAAATGTCGCAGTACAGTTACTCGTGCGGCTTATTGCCGGGAACGGACCGGGAGAAGACCTTTGAAGAGCTGATGAAAATGATAGGAACCACGGTTCCGGAAATGCGGCTGATTCTTTCTGCGTATGATATCGCTGAAGACGACATCGTCGTTATTCCCTGGCAAAATCCCATTTCAAGCTATCTCGGAGAGTACTGGGTAAGCCCGGAGGATGAAGATCCCGCCGCCGCGGAAAAGCGCAGACAGGAGTATATCGCTGTCCTTCGCGGCAAGTTCTTTGTTAAAGAGCAGAGTGGAGGGATCGTTATTGACACTGCATCCCTTGACATTGATAACGACGGGATTTACGAAGACTGCACGATGACCTATGGCCCGACATCAGGACTGTTCACGGTTGTTTTTACAGCCTCTGTTGATGGGAAGATAAAGTACAAAAACATCTTCAGCCTCGCATGGGCGAAGGATTTGTCCTTCGCGGAAAAAGACGGAATCGCTCAATTCGTTCGGGATGGTGAATACCACAGGCTGTACGTGGAGGGAAATCGTATCGCGATCGAGGGGCTTGACCAACGTTCGGAAGGGTATTGGGGCCTGGAGTAGATAATGTAATTATTCACACAAATGTCGAACGTAAAAATGTGATTTTATCTGAAAAAAAGTTGTATCTGCCAAAAGCCGCCCACCCAGACATGGAAGGGAGTCAGGTATCCCACAAAAATTGTGATTGAGCCTTATATTACAGAAGAATAGGGAGCAATATTTTCCGTAAAACCTGCTTTTCTTTCGCCTTCTTTTTCGGTACAATAAAGGAAATTGATCATGTCAATGCGCAATAGTCGATTGTCGGAGAGGAGAATATCCATGGGAAGCGATGAATTGACAGCAGCTGATCTCTTGCCGGTCATAGAGAAAAAGAGCGAAGACGACCTGGAGACTCTTCAAAAACAGGCCGCCCGTCTCAAGACCTACTACAAATACCGCAACGATTACAATAGGACCCATTACGAGCGCATCAACGTCCTCGTCCCTCCGGGAACCAAAGACCGCATCCGCGCCGTCACGGACATCTCCCTGAGTTCCTTCATCTACAAATGTATTGAACAGGAGCTTCTGCGACTGGAAGCTGCACAGGCCGAAAACGAAAAAGCGTAATGACCTAAGGCACGGTGCTAAAATATCTCCGGTGCAAAAGAATGACATTTCTAAGGAGTGAGCCATGATTATCCCGGCATGATGGTCGCTCTGGAGTGTATCAGGAACGACATGCCTGGGATGGAGAAGAGGCCAGATGCTTCCTGAATGTAGAGAAAACACCATCCGGAGGGCTGCCCCGAAAAGGAAATGGGGCAGTTAACCGATGATGTTCCACAGGAAATGATTGGCATTTTTACTGCATATCCCTGTTGAAATGTGATAAAAACGTACGCTCCATCCCCGAACGGTGATTCCTCACCTGAAAACAGCTTTCTCTGAACATTTTCACCCAAAACAATTTAATTCTTCTCATTTCTTTGTAAAAGCTTGGTGTGATAGGATATACGCGCGAGAGATTTAAGAGAACGGACGGCAAGGGTGAAGACCGCGTTTGCGGTCTTTTTCTTTGCCATTTTGTATTCTGAAGAACCAATGCAAATGGCGGCCTACGCGTCGGCCAGCTTTGCGGAGGCAAACGGCCGCTTAACGGAGCTCAGCGGCCACCAAGACAAGAAGACCTTATACCGCGAAGGGCTCTTTACATGAGCAGCATATGATAGGCTTTTGCCACGGTAAAGCAGCATTTTTGCGGCTCCGCCGCTTTGCCATAACATCATATGCGATGGAAGCTCGTGACAGAGCACCGTGGAATAATGTCTTCTTGTCTGGCCGCCGGACACCGCATCGCTGACCGACAGGCACCGCCAATTGCGATCCCCCAATCGTGATCAACAGAAAAAGGATCCTTTCCCAAAAAAATGAAAAAAATTTTTAAAAAGGCTGTTTTTTGCAAAGATGTTGCAAAGGTCGGGCTGGTATAGTGTTCTCAGAAACAAAGAAACACACCAAACCGCAGCAAACGGTCTCAGGAAAGGATGGTAAGTACCATGAAAAAGAATATAAAGAACAACAGTGTAACCCTGAAAACAAGGATCGGCCTCGCGGCCCTGGCGGGAACCATGATGCTCACATTTGCCGCTCCCGCGGCGGCCTTCGCCGGAACACCTTCCGCGAATACGACTTCGCAAAGCAGCTCGACGCTTGAGAAGCTCCGCGACAAGATCGTGGACCTCGACAACGCAGCCCTCGACGACCTGGCGGACAACCTCCCCTGCGGGAACATCATCACCCAGCCCCTCCGCTGGCTCACGGACTGGATCAGCGGCGCGGGCGGGGAAGAGAAGGACCCGATCGAGGAGCTTTCCGAAAACGTCGACCGGCAGCTTCTGGAGGTCAGCACCCGGATCGACCAGATCGACGGCAAGGTGGACGAGCTTTCCGCGCAGCTCACCGACGCGACCGCGCGGATCACGAACAGCATCATGGACGCGTCCAAACGAAATGACATGAACGCCACCTGGATCAACGTCATGAACGACAACAGCCAGCGGCTCTCCGAATGCCGGACGACCTTAAATGACCTCAACAACAACGCCTTCGGCACGAACGGCCTGTATTTCCGGATGGCTGCCCGGGAATCCTCCGCGACACGCAGCGCATACCAGAAGCTGATCGACATCGCGGCCATGAGCACCGAGCCCCAGATGGTGAAGATCACCAATGACCTCGACACGCTGGCCACCATGATGAGTTCCCGCAAAGGCGCTTTGAACTCCAACTTCTTCGACGCGGTCATGGTCTACAACTACCAGAACGTCATGTTCAGCCGCGAAGCCTATGAACTCAGCAAGGAAACGGCAAATGCCATCGTCTCCCAGTACCTCGCCGCGGCATTCGTCTACCTCCGCTCCCTCGAAGCCGAGAAAGCCATCGGGGAATATGACGAAAATGTCCTGGCGGAGGTCGGGCCGGAATACGCGGCCCTGCAGGCGAAGATCGTCAGCGAAAACGCGGACATCCTGAGAAGATACAACAAGGTCGTCGACAATATCAACAAGGTCGTCAACGGGTATCTTGATTACGTCGAGAACAACCGGACCTCCAACCGCTTCGTAAATCACGGGAAGGTGAATTACACCCTGACCGCGCAGGCGGAAAGGCTCAGCTTCCAGGCCGTCACCGGCGGGACCGGGCTCTGCGGCGGACAGTCCAGCATCAACGGGAAAGCAGTCACCGTCGGCGAATATGAGAAGCAGGTCCAGGACCTCTACACCGGCCGAAAGCTGAGCGTATACGAGATGGCCGAGCTGGTCGACTACGTCAAAGCCTACTATCCCGGCAAGAGCCTCGTCGATTTCCTCAGGGAAATGGACGTCCGCGGCGAATTGAATTCCAGGGGAATGTATATCCCCTTAACCAACGGCATCACG
>CACZBB010000100.1 GCA_902779245.1 uncultured Lachnospiraceae bacterium
CTGCAGTAATAGAATTTATAGATGAAATTGATACTACTTCCAATAATTGCCAATAATTATATAGACTCATCTCCTAAAATTTGATATAATCATGGTATGAATCGGAGGGAATGCCATGTATTCCATATCAAGTTTCAAGAAGCAAAGCTATAAAGTCCATGAGGCGGCGAAGATACTAAATGTTTCAACAAAGACAATCCGGAATTATGATGCCCAGGGAATTTTGCATGCGGAGAGAACCGTCGGCAACCACAGGGCTATACCGCGCGAGGAAATCATACGGTTTCTTAATGAAAAGGGCCTTCTCATAGATGATACATCCAGTAAGAAACGGGATGTCATTTACGCGAGAGTTTCCAGCCATGACCAGAAGAACCACGGCGACCTGGACAGGCAGGCCTTGTTCCTGGTCGAGAGCGTTCCCGATTTGCAGAACCCTCTTATCTTGAAGGAGGTCGGCAGCGGCCTGAATGACAGGCGGAAAAAGCTCCAGCAGGTGCTTGCCATGGTAAGCCGGGGCGAGGTCAGGAACGTGTACATCACGTACCGTGACAGGCTGACAAGGTTCGGGTTCCATTACCTGGAAACGATGTTCAACGCCTGCGGCACGAGCATCGTTATCGTGCGCGACACCGCAGGTGAAAAAAATGTGCAGGAGGAGCTGGTCGAGGACATGATGTCGCTCATCGCCTGTTTCTCCGGCAAGCTGTATGGCATGCGGTCAAGGAAAGCCAAGAAGAAGGAGGAGGGGGCGGCAAATGAAAAAGATAAACAGTCTTGAAGAGCTGGAAGAACTCATCGGGCCGGAGGCCGTGGAAAAATGCTTTACGGAATACATGATGCTCCTCGTCGCGAAAGCCCGCAAATGGGACGAGCTGCAAGGGAAAAGAAAAGGTATGGCTGCTGATTCGGCACTTAACGAAGGAGAAGATATATGCTCATAGGAAAAAAGGTGCGCCTGCAGCCGAACAGGGGCCAGGAACGGGACTTTTTCCGCTTTGCGGGGACGAACCGCTTCGCCTGGAACGAGAGCCTCGCATTTTACGAGGACGTTTACAGGAGTGGCGGTGGGTACGCCACCCTGGCCGACCTGATGAAGCATTTGCAGGACATGAAACACAATTATCCGGATTACAAATGGCTGCTGGAGGTGCCGGAAGCCATTACCAAGCAGGCCATGAAGGATCTCCTCAAATCATACAGGACGTATTACAAGGAACGGGACCCGCTGCACCCGGAGAGGTACAAGCCGAAGTTCAAAAAACGTGGCAAATGCACGGAGTCCTTCTACCAGAGGACGGACAATATCCGAAAGACGGATGATACGCATATAAAAATCACGGGCATCCGGAAGCCGGTCAAATGCACCATGCTCCGGGGCGTGGATTTGCCGAAAAACATCCAGAATCCGCGCGTTACATTTGACGGGAAGTACTGGTATCTGTCATATTCCTTTGAAGTCGAGGAAGCCGCCATCGTCGATTATGCACGCGGCACCCTTGGCATTGATCTCGGTATCAAGGATTTCGCCGTATTTTCGGACGGAAGACATTTTGCGAACATCAACAAGTCGCCGGAAGTCCGGAGGCTGCGAAGACTCCTGAAAAGGCTGCAGAGGCAGGTGTCACGCAAATACGAGGCAAATGCCGCCGTAGACGGGAACGGGAAAAAAGTATTTCATAAGACTGCAAATATCAGGAAAATCGAGCAACAAATACGGATGGTTTACCGTAGGATTGCCAACATCCAGAGGACGTACATGTACGAGGTCGCGGGGGCCGTGATGAGAACCAAGTCGCGGACGGTCGTCCTTGAAGACCTGCATGTGAAGGGGATGCTCCAGAACCCGAGGCTGGCAAGGGCCATCCAGGAGGAAAACCTCTCGGAATTCCGCAGAATTTTGACGTATAAATGCGAGCGGCAGGGAACGGAGCTTGTGCTGGCCGACCGCTGGTACCCTTCCAGCAAGACCTGCTCCTGCTGTGGCCATGTTGCACGGGATTTGAAGCTGTCCGACCGGATTTACAAATGTGCCATTTGCGGCCTCGTGATGGACCGGGATGAAAACGCAGCCGTCAACCTGGAACGTTATCCGGAGATGGTTTCAAAAACAAAAACTGCATAAAAAGCTTTTCAAGTAGGTGTCCGTTACGCCGAACTTAAAGCCCTCGGAGAGTCATAACAAACTTGAGTAGCAGCCGTATCGTGAAAGAGGACTCGCGGAACAGGGAAGTGGGAAGTTATAAGTTTTTCTAACTTTACACAAACGGTGGGAGCTTACCTCGTAAGCGAACAGGGGGTGATTTTATGGCACTGTATGCCTGCAGCGATCTGCACGGCCAATACGGACTTTTTCAGCAAATGCTGGAGGGGATTCATTTTTCGATGGAGGATACGCTCTTCATCCTCGGAGACGTGATCGACCGGGGACCGGGGAGCATACCGATGCTGCTCGATATCATGTCCCGTCCAAATGTTTTCTGCGTCATGGGCAACCATGAGCTGATGATGTACGAGTATTATAAACGCTCAAGGTTTGGGAGCGCCTGGCTTTACGCGGCCAATGGCGGCCGGATGACGAAGCAGGCGTTTGAGCAGCTGCGGGCGCACGAGAGGATGAAAATTCTTTCTTATATCGAAGAAATGTCGATGCAGATCGACGTGTTCGCGGAGGACATGCATTTTCTTCTGAGCCATTCGGATTTCCTGATCGGGGAGGAAAATGTAAAGTTTGCGGAGGTCGATATGGACACGGCCCGGAATATGGTATGGAGGTCTCCCTGGCGGACCCATGAGTACGTCCCGGAATCGAAGTACGCGGAGGATGGCCGGGTCCACGTGATCGGGCATGTCCCGACGCAGCGCATTCTGGGCGCGAACCGCCCGGAGGCCTACGTGGACGCGGAACACATGATCATCAACATTGATCTCGGCTGCGCCGCGATCGAGGGGAGCTTCTTCACCACCGGCCGTCTTTGCTGTCTGAATCTCACAAAGCTCGCCCGGGGAGAGGGCCGGGAAGCGTTCACCTACTATCTGCCGTGAAAAAAACAGGCATTTGACGGATAACCATCCGCAAATGCCTGTTTTTTTGAGGCAAAGAGCCGTGCGCGGCCTTCCGCTATCCGGTTCCGCGGGATCGCGGGACCTGCGAGCTTATGCCGAGCCGCTTACGCCTTCGGCTGCTTCAGGCAGCCGATGATCATGGCCGGAGCCTTCTTGAGCTCGGGGAAGAAAGCGGAGAAGCCGCCCTTTGTCTTCAGGGGCGTGAGTCCCGCGAGGTACGAGAGCAGGAAGTAGAGCCCGGGGACCAGAAGCAGGGCGAAGATCGCGGCGATGACGGTGCCGCTAAATCCGCCGATGATGGAGCTGACCATGGAGGTGAAGATGATCACGAAGATGATGCTGATCACGAGACCGATGACCTCCAGCGCGGTGATCGCGACGAAGAAGCCGTCGTTCCGCTCCGGTGTCCAGCGGAAGACAACGACGAATTCGACAAAGACCAGCAGGCCGGACACGATGAGGCTGAGCAGGGAGAAGATCGTGTAGACGGCCATAATGCCGCCGATGCCCGTGCTGGCGCCAAAGATCGAGTCAAGCCGGGTGAGCTGGGCCAGGGAGGAATTGGTGGTGAAGAGGCCGACCAGCGAGGTGAGGAAGCCGATGGCGCCGATCCCGCCGAGAATGCCGCAGAGGATCTTAAGGGAAACGATGTCCTCCGGGCGGCGGGCCGGCCGCGGCTGATAGGGCTGTCCCTGCGGGTACGGATTCGGTTCCGGGGGATTGCCGGGGATCGGCGGATCGGCCGCCTGCCGCGAGCCCTGCTGGAAGGGCTCCGCCTGCTGCCGTGCGTCTTCGGCCGCGGCGTTGACCGCCGGATTTATGGCGGAAGCATCCGCCTGAAGCTTTGTGCCGCAGGAGGGACAGAAAACGGATCCGTCCGGCACCTTGGCACCACAATTTGTGCAAAACATAAAAATACCTCCTTCATGAAAGATGAATGCCGGGAGAATCGTCAGAAATCTGACAAATTCCGGGATAATCATATCATTAAACCCGTAAATACGCAAGGAGTGCCCGTGTGAAAACGATTCTCTTAAAAAAACGGATTTGTGAATTTTTACAAAATAGCTGCAAATCTTCTTTTTTTCATTTGTCAAAAATGCTATAATAAAGAGTAACAGGCATTTGCCGAATGAGATTTACGTCTGCGGCCGGGCCGCAGGGAAAGGAGACGACGCATATGCAAAAGCAGGCGCTTCCCATCAAAAAGAACCTCTACTGGACGGGGGTTCTGGACCCGAATCTTCGCGTTTTCGACATCATTATGGAGACCAAATACGGGACCTCTTATAATTCATATCTTCTGGAGGGCAGTGAGAAAAAGGCTCTCTTCGAGACCTCCAAGCTGGAATGCTGGGAGGAGATGCGGGCGTACATCGAATCCGTGGCGTCCATCGACGAGATCGACTACCTCGTCATGGACCACACCGAGCCAGATCATGCCGGAACGATCGTGAAGCTTCTGGAGGTCAACCCGTCTCTGACCATTGTCGCTACGGGAACGGCGATCCAGTTCCTGAAGCACATCATCAATACGGACTTCAACAGCATCGCCGTGAAGGAAGGCGACCGTCTCTCCCTCGGCGACAAGACGCTGGAATTCATGATCCTGCCGAACCTGCACTGGCCGGATACCATGTACACCTACTGCCCGGAGATCAAGACGCTGTTCACCTGCGATTCCTTCGGCTCGCACTACGCGGCGGAGGGCGTTTTGCGCTCGACGGTCACGGACGAGGCCGGCTATGCCGAGGCCACGAAGTACTATTTCGACGCGATCATCGGCCCGTTCAAGCGCCCCTACATGAGCACGGCGCTCGACCGGATCAAGGATCTTGAGATCGAGACGATCTGCTGCGGCCACGGCCCGGTGCTGGAATCCCATCTCGACCAGGTCTTCGGCTGGTACAAGGAGTGGTGCAAGGCGCCGGAGAAGCGCGAAAAGAAGCTGGTGGTCATGCCATATGTCAGCGCCTACGGTTATACCCGGATGCTTTCCGAGGAGGTCGCCCGGGGCGTGGAGGATGCCGGCGCGGAGGTTCACCGCTACGACCTCGTCTTCGACGACAAGACCAATCTCGCCGCGGATTTCGCGAGCGCGGACGGCTATCTTTTCGGCACGCCGACGATCCTCGGCGAGGCCCTGGAGCCGGTCTACAACCTGACCCTCGGCATGTATCCGCCGCTCTTCCGCGGGAAGCTGGGCTCGGCCTTCGGCTCCTACGGCTGGTCCGGCGAGGGCGTCCCGCACATCATCGGACGTCTGCAGCAGATCGGCATGAAGGTTCTGGACGGCTATCGCGTCCGCTTCAAGCCCGACGAGAACCAGCTCGCCGACGCTTACGATTTCGGCTATAACTTCGGCTGTGTGCTTTTGAATAAGGAAAAGAAGAAGGCGAAAGCTCCGGGAGCCCGCTCGCTCGTGAAGTGCCTGGTCTGCGGCGCGATCTTCGACAGCTCCATGGACGTCTGCCCGGTCTGCGGCGTCGGTCCGGAGAACTTCGTCCCCGCGGAGGAAGAGGGCGAGATCTACAAGGCCGATACCGACAGGAAGTACCTCATCCTCGGCGGCGGCGCGGCCGGCCTGGAGGCTGCGCGGGCGATCCGCGCGAGGGACAAGACCGGCGGCATCACCATCATCACCGATGAAAAGTATCTGCCGTACAACCGTCCGATGCTGACGAAGGCGATGCTTTCGGACTTCTCCGCCGACCAGATGGCGGTCGAGCCGGCAAGCTGGTTCGAGGAGAACCAGATCTACGTGGTCACGGACACGAAGGTGACGGCCATCGATCCGGAGAAGAAGGAAGTCACCTGCGGCGATATGAAGATGGTCTACGACAAGCTGATCTACGCGCTGGGCGCGCGCTGCTTCGTGCCGCCGCTTCCGGGCGCGGACCTTCCGAAGGTCGTCGCGATCCGCTCGATCGAGGACACGGACAAGGTGAAGGCGATGCTTCCGGACGTGAAGAACGTGGTCGTCATCGGCGGCGGCGTGCTGGGCCTGGAGGCCGCGTGGGTGCTTCGCCGCGCGAAGAAGGAAGTCACGGTCGTCGAATTCGCGCCGAAGCTCATGGAACGCCAGCTCAACGCGAGCGCTTCCGACATGCTGCAGAAGATCATCGAGGGCACCGGCATCAAGGTGCTGACCGGCGCGAGCACGGACAAGATCACGGAAGCCGGCGTTACCCTTAAAGACGGCCGGGAGCTTCCCGCGGAGCTGGTCATCGTTTCCACGGGCGTCCGCGGGAATCTCGACGTCGCGCAGGCGGCAGGCATCGAGATCGGCCGCTCGATCCTCGTCAATGAGAAGATGGAGACAAATGTCCCGGATATCTACGCGGCGGGCGACTGCGCGGAGTACAAGGGCGTCAACTACGCGCTCTGGAGCCAGTCCGTCGAGCAGGGCAAGGTGGCCGGCGCAAATGCGGCGGGCGATGATCTTGCCTACGAGACGGTGGACGGAGCCCTCACCTTCAACGGCATGGGCACCTCCCTCTTCGCCATCGGCGATTCCGGCAAGGATCCGAAGAAGGTTTACCGGACCGTCGAAATCTCCGACGCAAGGAAGAAACAGTACGAGAAATATACCTTTGTCAACAACCGCCTGGTCGGCGTGATCCTCCTCGGCGACACCTCAAGGCTCGCGGAGCTCACCATGAAGGTCAAAGACCACGCGAAATTCAGCGAAGTGCTGAAGCTGTAAGGCATTTCATGAATCAAAGAAAAGTCCCCGGCGGTGTGAATCGCCGGGGGTTTTTTTGCGTTTACGGAGCCGCGGAAGGGATTTGCTGCCTGCCGCTTACTTTTGTTAAAACATTCATTTTATTCGACTTCAAAGGGAAGGAGGTCGAGGATGTCTTTCTGCCGGTCGATGCCGGGGTATACTTCCAGGAGCTTCAGCCCCCGCTCGCCGAGCCCGAAGACGCAGCGCTCGGTGACGTAAAGAACACGCTGGCCGTTTTCGCGGGCTCGTTTTGCCGAGAAGCTGATGCTTCCGACCTTCTCCACGAACTTCGGGATCTTTCCGTTTTCGAGGATGGTCACGGCATCGCCCTTCCGCGAGGCGGAGAGGCCTTTGGTGTTGAAGGTCAGGCAGAAAACCACCGTCGGCGTCTTGGCGGTGATATTTGCGAAGCCGCCGATGCCCGGATACATCGACGGACTCTTGTGGGCGTTGACATTTCCGTACTGATCGACCTCAAAAGCGCCCATGAAGCAGATATCGAGCCCGCCGTTGTCGTAGAGGTCGAACTGGTTGGCCATATCGTAGACGGAGGCCGCGCCGATCATCGCGCCGAACACGGTGCCGGAGGCCGGGAAGCCGCCGATGCCGCCGGACTCGACCGTCATGGTAATCCTGGCAAGCATGCCGCTCTTTCGCGCGTATTTTGTGACGGTCTCCGGGATCCCGATCCCGATATTGACAATATCATCCTCGTGGAGCTCCTTCGAAGCCCGCTTTCCGATAATGTTGTAGACCGGGTTCGCCTGCGGGCGCGTGGTGCTGAGCGCGTCGATCATCTCATACCAGGACTTCCATTCCTCGTAGGGGATCTCAAAGCCGCCGGTGAGGGCGCGGTAGGCGACCGGCCGCTCCTCCGGCTCGGTGACGACAATGATATCCACAAGGCAGCCGGGAATGATCGTGTTTCGGGGGCGGGCCGGCGTCGCTACCAGGCGGTCCACCTGTACGATGACCTTGCCGCCGTTGGCCCGCACCGCCTGGCAGATCGAGAGCGCGTCGCCGGACATGAACATATCGTCGAAAGAAATATTGCCCTTGTGGTCGGCCGCCGTGCCCTTGATGAGCGCCACGGTGAGCTTCGGGAGCTTGTAATAAAGAAATTCCTCCCCGTCGACCTCCACGGCCTTGACATAATCGTCAGAGGTCGAGAGATGGTTGATGCCGGGACCCTCCTGGCGCGGATCGACGAAGATGTCGAGACCGACCTTGGAGAGCGCCCCGGGAACGCCGCTTGCCTGTGCGCGGATCGCGTGGGAAATGCATCCTAGAGGCAGATTGTAGGCTTCGAAGCGGTCTTCGAGGATCAGGCGCTTGGTGCTGAGCATCGCGCCGAAATGGCCGCAGATGATTTTCGAGACCGCGCCGTCCCGGATGTACCCTTCCGCGGAGCGGTTTTCGTCAAAGACGCCGAAGCCCGCGCTCGAGACCAGGGTAAGGTTTTTCGGAGAGCCCTCCTTCAGGAAGCGGCGGTGGATGGCCTCGTGAAGCTCGATCGGATTTTCAATGCCGACAAAGGAATTCACGCAGATACAGTCTCCGTCATTGATTTGAAGGGCGGCTTCGTCAGCGGACATGATTTCAAACATAAGGTCAGGAGTTCCTTTCTATTTTTTGCAAATGCCGGGGGAGCGGCCGAGGTGCGATTTAAGGGAAGAATGCCTTCGTTTCAGATCACCGCGTGACCGGAAATATTTGTCATTCTGAGGAACGCAGCGACGAAGAATCTCAAATAAAGGCAATTCCATCGTCTGAGATTCTTACAGAAAACAGTTCACAGGACTGTTTTCTGCATACTAAGGTATCGCTTCGCTCAGAATGACAATCCTTAAGTAAATGTCATTGCTTCAGACGGGATCCGCCATCACCAGCTGAGGACCTCGTGGCCGGTCTCGGTGACGAGGACTTCGATCTCCCACTGGGCGGAGGGCTTGCCGTCGGCGGTCCGGACGGTCCAGCCATTGTCCGCGTCGGTGAAGATCCTCGCCGTACCCATGTTGACCATGGGCTCGATGGTGAAGACCATCCCCGGAACCATAAGCATTTCCGTGCCGGGCTTCGAGACGTAGCTGACCCAGGGCTCCTCATGGAAGGCGTTTCCGCAGCCGTGGCCGCCGATCTCCCGAACTACCGAATAGCCGTGCTTCATGGCGTGATGGTGGATGGCACTGCCCATGTCGCCGAGGAAGGTCCAGGGGATGACCTTGGAGAGGCCAATCTCGACGCACTCGCGGACGACCTCGACCAGCTTCTTTGTCTCCGGGGCGACGTCGCCGATCAGGAACATGCGCGAGGAGTCGGAGAAATAGCCGTTCAGGATCGTGGAGCAGTCCACGTTGATGATATCGCCGTCCTTCAGGATGATGTCCTTCGCGGGGATGCCGTGGCAGACCTCATCGTTAATGGAGGTGCAGACGCTCTTCGGGAAGCCCTCGTAGCCGAGGTCGGCCGGGATGCCGCCCATCTTATAGGTGATGTCGTTGACGATGTCGTTGATCTCCTCGGTGGACATGCCCGCGCGGATCTTCTCGCCGACCTCATCGAGAACGGCAATGTTGATCTTCGCGCTCTCTTTAATGCCCAGAATATCTTTTTCGGATTTGATGAGGTCGCGCGTGGGAACGATGTGGCCGAGCCTTTCGTACGAAAGGATCCGGTCATCAAATCTCTGATGGCAGGTTTTATATTTTTTTCCGCTCCCGCACCAGCAGGGAGCATTCCGATCCAGCTTTTTAAACATTTTTTTTCCTCTTCTAATAATCCAATCCAAACCTTCATGCGCAATTTACGCACCACCGGCAATAAAAGTCAGGAGCGCATACAGATAACAGTCTGCACCGACAGGAACGACCACTCCGACAGAAACGTCCACTCCGACAGAAACGTCCACTGGACGTTTCTGCTGGATGCTAAGGCATGGACGTTTCTGCTGGATGCTAAGGCACGGACGTTTCTGCCGGAGAAATCTCCGCAGACCCGGATCGGGCCGCCGAATGATTCAGGAACCGAACCATGTTTGTTCATAACCGAAATACTATAGCATAAAGTTCGGAAAACTGCCACAAAAATCGAAGGCTGTTAACGGGGATTTTTGATGTGGAAAGGAAGCTGTCAGCCGCGGGGCGCCAAAAATAGAGGATGTGTCAGAGGGTGTTGAGGGGATGGAGAGGAACCATTCAGCCGCCGGAAACGAATTGCAAGAAGAGGAGAATCGTGCTATAGTGGGCGTATGCTTTGTATAGGAGATGAGTGGACTATGAAATTTCTCACGGAAAAGGCGGGGCGGGTCGCTGTATTATCCTATCTGGGGGTGATGACCGCGTTAGAAGCCCTGGCGGCGTGGCAGCGGGGGGGCTGGAGCCTTGCGGCATCGCGCGTGTGGCTGGCGACGGGGATCGCTTTACTCGCGCTGCTGGTCTTTTACGCCGGCCGGACGGCGTGGGAGGATATCAAAAACCGGCGGTTTCCGGAGCTTTTCGGATTCCTGGTTCTGTTCGCGTTCTTCTGCTTCTTTATCGGGAACCTTCATTTTTCGGATGTCAGTCCCGACGCCGCCACACAGCTTTCGGAAGGACTCGCGGCCATAAAGGAGCCGGATCTTCGTTATTTCGGAACCGCGTTTCTCGGTTATTCCTGCCGGCAGTACGTTCTGGGCGCGCTTCCGACGCTTCTTTTCGGGCGGACGATCTTCGCGCTGCAGCTTGGCTTCGCGTGGCCGTTCCTGGCCGGGCTGACGCTTCTTTATCTGGAGCTTCGGAAGTATCTGGCGAGGATCGGAGCCGCGGAGAAGCTCGCGCTGCTGCCCATGTACGCGCTTCTGACATTTCCGTATCTTGCGGAGTATTACCGGAATTTTGAGCAGGCGATCACGCCGGTCGCGCTGGAAATGCTGGCGATCGGTCTGTTTCTGCGTTTTTTGCGGAC
>CACZBB010000101.1 GCA_902779245.1 uncultured Lachnospiraceae bacterium
CGTCCACCGGACGTTTCTGCTGGATGCTAAGGCACGGACTGTTTTCTGTACACTGAGGCGTGCCATCGCCCGCAGGGCGATTTCATTGCAAAACGCCTTTGTTTCTGGCCACCGTGTGACCAGAAACAAAGCATGACAAAAGGCCTGCCGCGCACGCGGCAGGCCCTTCTTTTTCACAGAGCCGCGCAAGGAATTTTGCTGCCTTCGGCAGCGCGCGGCTCGCGAGAAAGGGCAGAGGTTCGGCGTTCGCCTCCCTCTGCCCTGTTTTTTTTCACAGAACCGCGCAAGGAATTTTGCTGCCTTACTGGTTGGGGTTGGCACCCTCGTCCGTGAGGGTGGAGGTAAGGGCGCCGTTCTCGAATTTAAGAGCGACACTCCTGTTTTTGTCCATGTTGACAGTCATGGATCCGAGCGCCTTGCCGTCGTCCTTGGACTCGATCGAGATTGTATGGCTGCCCGCGTTGACAGACTCAAGGCTCCCGACATTGTTGCCATGGGAAACCGTCTGGAGCTCCTTGCCGTCCAGCTTCAGAATGATGTCGCTTTTGATCGTATTGTTTGAAGAATAGTCGAGGCTGTACTTGAGGGTGTAAGTGGCCGTGCTCTGGGTCGCTGCCGCGGGGCTTGAGGCATTGTTCCCGCCGCAGGCGGTCAGGGAAAACGCGGCGATCATGGCTGCGCTGATAAGCATTACACTGAATTTCTTTTTCATAACCTTCTCCTTTTTTCTGCAAATGCGGAAATTCAGTCATCGGATTTCAAAAACTTTTTAAAACAGCTTTTGTGCCACTCCGGCATTTCCGGCATTTCGCCGCCGGTCAGCCAGGCATAGATGACGCGCCTGTGGATGATGCACCAGCAGATCACAAAGATCCCGAGAAGGATCAGCGTCCATTTGATCAGTTTTTTCAGGGCTTTCAGCATAGATTTTCCTCCTTTCATGCTGAAGGGTGACCGGCGGTCAGAAGCGCGTAGAGAGCGCCGATCAGATTGGAATCGTTGTAGAATTTACAGGGGAGAATTTCCGGGATCGGAATCTCCGGCATGATGGCGGCGACTTCGGCATAGGCCTGCACGACCGCTTCAATGAGCGCGGGCTGGGCGCTCACGCCGCCGCCGATGACGACCCGTTCGGGGTCGATCACCGCATTGATATTGAAAAGCTGAACGGCCAGCGCGTGCGCGTACTCCGAAAGGCAGGCCTTCGCCTCCGGGGAGCCGTCCGTGAGCAGGCGGAAGAAGGTCTCTCCGGTAAGCGGCGCATGGCCCGGAAGCTCCTTTTCCGCCCGGAAAAGAAAGCCTGGCATGCCGAGGCCTCTGGGATCGCCGAGCAGAATCTCTTCATCCTTTTCCCGGAGAATATAGCTGAACTCTCCGGCGAAGAAATGCGAGCCGCGGAGAAGACGGCCATTGGCCAGGATCGCGCCGCCGATGCCGGTCCCGATAATGAAGGCGACGGCATTTTCGGAACCCTGAAGATTTCCCTTCCAGTATTCGGCGAGAAGCGCGGCTTTCGCGTCGTTTTCGATGGTGACGGGGAGACCGCCCGAAAGACGGGAAAGCTCCGCCGCAAAAGGATAGTCCCGGATCGCCCGGACGGCTCCGCCGGTATAGGCAAAGCCGCGCGAGACGTCGAGGATTCCGGCCATGCTGACCGCGATCCCGGAAAGCTCCCGGCCGGCGCGGACTTTTTCCACGGTTTCGGTGAGATCGTTCATAAACCTCGAAAGGTCATGACATTCCGTCGGGTACTTGCCGCGAAGGAGAATTTCGCCATCCGCGTCAAGAACGCCGTATTTGACGAAGGTGCCGCCAATATCAAAGCACAGATAATTCCGCATCGACATCTTTTAGTAATTCTCCGCCGTGATCTCGAAGTAGCTCTGCGGGTGGGCGCAGACCGGGCAGATCTCCGGAGCTTCCGTCCCGACGACGATGTGACCGCAGTTGCGGCATTCCCAGACCTTGACTTCGCTCTTTTTGAAAACCTCCTGCATCTCAACGTTGCGGAGAAGGGCGCGGTAGCGCTCCTCGTGGCGCTTCTCGATGGCCGCGACCATGCGGAACTTCGCCGCGAGCACCGGAAAGCCTTCTTCCTCGGCGGTCTTCGCGAAGCCTTCGTACATGTCGGTCCACTCGTAGTTCTCGCCGTCCGCCGCCGCGGCAAGATTCTCCGCCGTCGAGCCGATGCCGTTAAGCTCCTTGAACCACATTTTCGCGTGTTCCTTCTCGTTGTCCGCCGTCTTTAAAAACAGCGCGGCGATCTGCTCGAAGCCTTCTTTTTTCGCTTTCGAGGCGAAATAGGTATATTTGTTTCTCGCCTGGGATTCTCCGGCAAATGCCGCCTCCAGGTTCTTTTCGGTCTGCGTTCCTGCGTACGGAGTGTTCTTGCTCATGGTGTTTCCTCCTCGTTTGTCTGGCTCCGCTGTCCCTCGCGCCGTTTCGGCAAATGGCGGCGGGAGAGAGCGGATTTCTTCCATAATTATATACGCTTTCGGGACGGATGGCAAATCAATTTTTCCGATCCCGGATACGGCCAACTGCGGCCCGCCGGGAAAAACCGTTACGGTTTAAACCCGGGCCGGATGCTCGCCCTGGACACAGCATTCATTCGATAACGGCAAACCGGAGCGTGCCTGTAAAAAAAGCAGCCACATACAGTCCGGGAGCGTGCGGGCTCCCTGCCATATGCGGCTGCCGAACGATCAATCTGTCGAAAATCCGCATTCCGTTTTCTGCCGAAGGGCGATTTCATTGCGGAATGCCTTCGTTACCGTGAACCGAGTGAAGTGTTACGCGAAATCGGGTTCGTCAGGCGGTCTGCTCCCCGGACGGTGCCTCCTCGGCGCCAGCTTCGGCCGGCGCTTCTTCGGCGGCTTCCGCAGTCTCGGCGGCCGGCGCTTCTTCGGCGGCTTCCGCAGTCTCGGCGGCCGGCGCTTCTTCGGCGGTATCCTCGGCCGGCGCTTCCTCATCGGCGGCGGCTTCCGCGACCTCGGCGGCGGCTGTCATGCGATAGAAGCAGGCGGCAAGCGGCGGAACCGTGAGAACGATCGAATTCTCGTAGCCGCAGTCCGCGATCGGCTCGGAAACGATATCGCCCTTGTTCTCGATGCCCGTGCCTCCGAACTCGGAGGAATCGGAGTTGAGAATTTCCTGATACGTTCCGGCCTGCGGCACGCCCAGACGATAATCTTCCCGCGTGACCGGCTGGAAGTTGCAGATGAAAACGATCCTGTCGCCGTTGAGCGCCGTTCGCGTGAAGGAAATGATGCTTCTGGCGCTGTCGCCGTAATTGATCCACTGGAAGCCATCCCAGTCGTCATCATCCTCATAGAGCGCCGGGGTGTTTTTGTAGAAGTTGTTGATCGCGGCAAAGAAGTGGCTGATCTGCTGATGCGGCTCGTAGTTCAGAAGATCCCATTCCAGCCCTTTCTCGTTGTTCCATTCGTTCCACTGACCGAACTCGCTGCCCATGAACATAAGCTTCTTGCCGGGATGCGCGATCATATAGGCGACGAAATTCCGAAGACCGGCCGCCTTCCAGAAGCCGTCGCCCGGCATCTTGTTAACGAGCGAACCCTTGCCGTAAACGACCTCGTCGTGAGAGATCGGCAGGATGAAGTGCTCCGAGAAAGCATAGATCAGGCTGAAGGTCAGCTTGTCGTGATGCCAGTTTCTCCAGAGCGGATCCTCCTTGATGTAGGAAAGCGTGTCGTTCATCCAGCCCATGTTCCACTTGTAGTCGAAGCCCAGAGCCATCGAGTTCTCCGGATTGAAGCCCGTGACATTCGGCCACGCCGTGCTCTCCTCCGCAATCATCAGCGCGCCCGGGCAATGCTCGTGGACGGTATAGTTCAGCTTCCGGAGGAAGTCCACGGCGGGAAGATTCTCCCGGCCGCCGTACATATTCGGGATCCATTCGCCGTCCTTGCGGTTGTAATCAAGATACAGCATCGAAGCGACCGCATCCACACGGATGCCGTCGAAGTGGTACTCCTTCAGCCAGAAAATCGCGGAAGAAATCAGGAAGCTCGTGACCTCGTAACGGCTGTAATTAAAGACGTAGGTTCCCCACTCCTTGTGTTCGCCCAGCCGCCAGTCTTCGTACTCGTAGCAGCCCGTGCCGTCGAAGCGGCCGAGCCCCTGTCCGTCGCGCGGGAAATGCGCGGGCACCCAGTCGAGGATGACGCCGATCTGATTCCTGTGGCACTCGTCGACCAGATACATCAGATCCTGCGGCATACCGTAGCGGGAGGTCGCGGCATAGTAGCCGGTTACCTGATAGCCCCAGCTTCCGTCAAACGGGAACTCGGTGAGGGGCATGAATTCGATATGGGTGTAGCCCATCTTCTTGACATACGGAACCAGCTCGTCGGCCAGCTCGCGATAGCTCATGAAAGTGCCGTCCGCGCGTTTTTTCCAGGAACCGGCGTTGATCTCGTAGATGTTCATCGGCTGCGCACGGTGATTGACCGACGCCTTGTGCTCCTGCCACGCGCCGTCGCCCCACACATAGCCGTCGATCGTGCTGACGATGGAAGCGTTATCCGGACGAAGCTCGCAGTGAACCGCGTACGGGTCGGTCTTAAGCTGCCGCTGTCCCCACGGAGACTCGACACTGTATTTATAGCGATCGCCAAGGTTCGCATTGGCAATGGTCGTCTCCCAGATGCCGCCGTCATGAATCTTCATCATGGGATTTGCGTTATCGTCCCAGCCGTTAAAATCACCGGCAACCGATACGTAACGGGCTTGTGGTGCCCAAACACGGAAAACGATGCCGCCATCACAGGGATGCGCACCTAAATACTTGTAGGCTTCTGTCGCCGTGCCATTCAGAAAGCTTTCTAAAATCTGTTGGCTCATATAATCCCTCCCAGACATGATTTGCGAAAAATACGCTTTTCCGCTTTCCTTCATTATACAATAATGGAATAAATAATACAAATAGTTCGTTGATTTTCCTTAAAAAATTTATTATTTTTTACAATTTGGGCGGGGCTTTGCGGAGCCGGGACAACAAATTTGTTGAAAAAAGGGCGCTATAGAGTTATAATGTTTGGTAAGATCCTTGTTTTGTATTTTTTACGAGACGTATTCCGCTTCCGAATGTTTAGAAAGGTTGAATCATGTCCGATCCCAAGCCTAAGGCGGCCGGCGGTTCGATAACCATCTTTTCGCCGCTCTACCTTGTATTGGCCCTGCTTATGGGCTTTACCGCTTCCGCCGCTTCATGGTTCACGGAGCATCTGACCATGGCGGGGATGGGACTGGATTTTATCCTGTCCGCGCTGCTTAGATTTGCCGCGGCCTATATCCTTCTGGTGCTGTTTGACATCCTTTTCGAGTCCGTCTGCCCGTATCTTCTGTCGAAGCCGGCGGATCCTTCGAAAAAGGCCCGAAAGCCCGGCTTGTCCGCCGGCAAGACCTTCGCGGTCTTCTTTGCCGTTTCACTCCTGGCGTTCATCCCGGCATTTTTAGCGCTGTTCCCGGGGTATACGGCTTACGATACGCCGATGCAGATGGAGCAGTTTTTCACGCAGGGGATCCTCAATGCCACGCAGCCCGTGCCGCTGACGCTTCTTTTTGCCGGCTGCCTTCGCCTTGGCGTCCTTCTTTTTCACTCGGCGAATGCCGGGCTTCTGCTTCACACGATTTTGCAGCTTCTGTTCACCGCCACATGCCTTTCCTGCGTGGGCTGCCTTTTTGTCCGATGGGGACTGAAACGGCGGCTTGCGATCATCCTGATCCTTCTTCTCGAGGCACTTCCCTTTGTGCAGATCTTTGCGCTCACCACAGCGAAGGACGGCTTTTTTTCGCCGCTCTTTGCGCTTTGGCTTGCGCTGACGGCGGATCTCTTTCTCGAAGCCGGAAAACAGGCTCCGGACATGAAGCGCCTCGTCTGCTACGGGCTGGTTTCCCTGACGATGATCCTGACCCGTCCGCAGGGAAAATATCTTTTCATCGCAGCTTTCCTTTTATGGCTTCTGACGTTTCTCGCCCGTTTTCGCATGGGCATTATTCAGGCCGCGCGAGAGGGGCTGATCCGGTTTTCCGCGCTTGCAGCGGGAGTCCTTCTGATATCCGCGCTTATCACCGGAACGCTGTATCGGGCGGCCGGCGTTTATCCGGCTTCGCCGGGGGAGATGCTCAGCGTCCCGATCCAGCAGATGACGCGCGTGGTCGCCCTCCGCGAGAGCGAGCTTACGGCAAATGAGCTTGCGGCTTATGACGCGTATTTTGACCGTTCCAAGGTCGCGACAAATTATATCCCGCAGATTTCCGATCTTATGAAAATGTCCCAGGTCTTTAACAAGGCGGCATTTTCGGAGAACAAGAAGGATTTCTTTTTGCTCTGGCTGAAGCTTTTTAAAAAGTATCCGCTGGAATATGCCGACGCGTTCCTGTATCTTACGGACGGGTATTTTTACCAGGGGCTGGGCTACAGCCACGCATGGGCAGGCCTCGCGGACGAATTTGTTCCGGGGCCGGCGGAGTACGCGACTCACGCCGTTTCGCTTTTTCCGGCCTACCGCGGATTTCTGCTCGAAAACGTCGGGAAAACCTTTGCCGTGAAGGTGCCTGTCGTCCGGCGGCTCTGCACGATCAGCCTGCCGTTCTGGGTCCTGGCCGCCGTCGGAAGCCTTGTCCTGAAAAAAAAGCGTCAGGCCGCCGCCGGTATCCTTATGCTTCTGATCCTTTATTTCGGAACGCTCCTCCTGGGACCCGTCTGCACGGTCCGTTACACGATACCGCTTCTTTACGCGATTCCGGTTCTCATCGCGCTGCTCGCGACCGAGCGGGAGGCGGGGAAAAGGCATATGCGGCCGGATGCTGAGTGACCGGCTCCGAAATCGCGGCCGGGTGAAGAAAAAAAGAAAAAGTAAAAAGAAGCGGATCAGCTCAGGCTGTCCGCTTCTTTTGCTGCTTGCGGTATGAAGGGTGATCTGGCGTTACGGCGTATCCTTTTGCAGCTGCGCCCGTATGCAACGGAAGGTTTCTTCACTGATGTCGTGTTCGATCTTGCAGGCGTCCTCCTCTGCGGTCTGGGGGGTGACGCCGAGGCTGATGAAATATGCGGTTAGTATTTTGTGCCGGTTGTAGGTGCTTCGGGCAACGGCCAGTCCTTCCTCCGTGAGTGAGATGTATCCGTCGCGATCCATATTAACCAGACCTTTTTCCCGAAGCTTTTTCATGGCGATGCTGATGCTGGGCTTGGAGTAACCGAGCTTGTAAACGATGTCGATGGAGCGGACTTTTCCGAGCTCCTCCTTGAGCATCAGGATAGACTCCAGATAATCTTCAGAGGATTCGCTGTATCCGGACATGAGAAATCTCCTTTCCAAAATAGTAAAAGCCTGCGTTTCTTAAAGAAGCGAGATCAATCGCTGAACGCCTGCGCAACCGGTCACGACAAGAAGCGAGATCAATCGCTGAACGCCTGCGCAACCGGTCACGACATGAACAGTTGTTTCTGGTCACCGTGTGACCAGAAACGAACAGTTACTTTTCTATTAAGATACCATAAGAGAGAAAATAATTCAAGTATTTGGGGGGTTGACAAACAGAGGTTAGCTATGTATAATTTCTAGATGTAATTAGTGAAAGCTAACTTTGGACGGACGAAAGGAGCAGGACTATGCCGGTAACGATGTGCGAGTCTGGAAAGATGGTGAAGGTTCTTCGGATCATGGGGACGGATGAGG
>CACZBB010000102.1 GCA_902779245.1 uncultured Lachnospiraceae bacterium
AAAATTATAGTTTGTCGCTGACCTGCGTTTTGCCATCGCCCGCAGGGCGATTTCATTGCAAAACGCCTTCGTTTCTGGTCACCGTGTGACCAGAAACAACGATTCCACCGCTACTGTGAACAGTAAAGTTTTTTACTCTTGCCACTCCCGCAAAAGCTATATATAATAGAAGCATTCCACACGAAAGGAACGGTACTTTAACATGGCAGACAAGGGAAAGTATTACATAACGACCGCGATCGCCTACACCTCCGGCAAGCCCCACATCGGGAATACCTACGAGATCATCCTGGCGGACGCAATCGCCCGCTTTAAACGGCAGGAGGGCTATGATGTCTTCTTCCAGACGGGCACCGACGAGCATGGACAGAAGATCGAGGCGAAGGCCGTGGAGGCCGGCGTCACGCCGAAGGAATATGTGGACAGGACCTCCGGCGAAGTCCGCCGCATCTGGGACCTGATGGACACCTCCTACGACAAGTTCATCCGCACCACGGACGCGGACCACGAGCTTCAGATCCAGAAAATGTTCCGGAAGTTTTATGAGCAGGGCGATATTTATAAAGGCGAGTACAAGGGCATGTACTGCACTGAGTGCGAATCCTTCTACACGGAATCCCAGCTTGTCGACGGCAAATGCCCGCTCGACGGCTGTGAGGTGACGCCGGCGACGGAGGAGGCGTACTTCTTCCGCATGAGCAAATACGCGCAGCGCCTCATCGACCATATTAACGCGCATCCGGAGTTCATCCAGCCCGTCTCCCGCAAGAACGAGATGATGAACAACTTCCTGCTTCCGGGCCTTCAGGATCTGTGCGTCTCCCGCACCTCCTTCAGCTGGGGCATCCCGGTGGACTTCGACCCGAAGCACGTGGTCTATGTCTGGCTCGACGCGCTTTCGAACTATATCACCGGGATCGGCTACGACGTGGACGGGAACTCCGCGGAGCGGTTCAAAAAATACTGGCCGGCGGATCTCCACCTCATCGGCAAGGATATTATCCGCTTCCATACGATCTACTGGCCGATCTTCCTGATGGCCCTTGACCTCCCGCTTCCGAAGCAGATCTTCGGCCATCCCTGGCTTCTGCAGAACGGCGGCAAGATGTCCAAGTCCAAGGGCAACGTCCTCTACGCGGACGACCTCGCCGAGGTCTTCGGCGTCGACGCGGTCCGCTACTTCTGTCTCCACGAGATGCCCTTCGAGAACGACGGCGTGATCTCCTGGGACCTCATGGTCGAGCGCATGAATTCCGAGCTCGCCAACACCCTCGGCAACCTCGTGAACCGCACGGTGGCGATGAGCAACAAGTACTTCGGCGGCATCGTGGAGAATAAGGAGGTTCACGACGATCAGGGCATCGACGCGGATCTCGCCAATGCCCGCGAGTCGCTGGCGGAGCGCGTCTCCGAGAAGATGGACGAGCTTCGCGTCGCGGACGCGATCACCGAGATCTTCGGGCTCTTTAAGCGCTGCAACAAGTATATCGACGAGACCGAGCCGTGGAAGCTTGCGAAGGATCCGGGCGCGAAGAACCGTCTGGCCACCGTCCTCTACAATCTCATGGACGGGATCCTGACCGGCACGACCCTGCTTTCCTCCTTCATGCCGCAGACCGCCGAGAAGATCCTCGGCCAGATCGACGCCGCGTCCGTCGCGTGGGAGGATCTTGGAAAGAGCGGGAACTATGTCTCCGGCACGAAGGTCACGGAAAACCCGCAGATTCTCTTCGCCCGCATGAAGCTTGAGGACATCCAGCCGAAGATCGACGAGATCGAGGCCCGCCAGCTCGCCGCCGTGAAGGCCAAAGCCGAAAAAGAAGCTTCGGCAAATGCGGATGCCGGGAAGGCTCCGTGCGCCTGCGGCCACAGCCACGACGAGGCGCAGGAGACGGCTCCCATCGAGCACAAACCGGTCTGCACGTACGATGATTTCGCCAAATGCGAGTTCCGCGTGGGCGAGATTCTCGCGTGCGAGGAGGTGAAGAAGTCCAAAAAGCTTCTCTGCTCGAAGGTTAAGATCGGCCCGGATGAGGTCGTCCAGATCCTTTCCGGCATCCGGCCGCAGTACACGCCGGAGAAGATGATCGGCAGGAAGGTCGTGGTCATCACGAACCTTGCCCCCCGGAAGATGGCCGGGCTTGAGTCCCAGGGCATGATTCTCTGCGCGGAGGGCCCGGACGGCGCGCTCTCCCTCCTGGCCCCCGACGACAGCTCCGTCCCCGGCGGTTCCCCTATTTCCTGAAATAAGGTAGAGAGAGGCGAACGCCGAGCCTCTGCCCCTCTCGCGAGTCGCGCACTGCGAAGGCAGCTAATTTCCTTACGCGGCTCTGTGCAAAAAACCGGAAACGGCTTGTCCGTTTCCGGCCGAATAAACGGTCAGTGACCCGCAAGGACGCATCACGCCTGTTTGATCGACAGGCTGATGCGTTTTTTCTTCTCGTCCACGCCCAGCACCACGACGCTGACGGTCTGACCGACGGACAAAACCTCGCCCGGATGCTTCAGGAAGCGGTCGCAGATCTCGGAGATATGGACCAGGCCGTCCTGATGAACGCCGATATCGACAAAGGCTCCGAAGTCGATGACGTTGCGGACGGTTCCCCGGAGCTTCATTCCGGGCTTCAGATCCGAGATCTCCATGACCTCCTTCGAGAAAACAGGCTCCGGAAGCTCCTCGCGGATGTCGCGCCCGGGCTTCACAAGCTCCCGCACGATATCCCGGAGCGTCGGGACGCCGACGCCGCAGAGGGCGGCGGTCTTCTCCTCGCCGAGAGCCGCGACCTTCTTCGGCAGCTCCGACAGCTTCTCCTCCCGGACGTCCCGCAGCGTATAGCCGAAGGCCGCCAGCAGCTTTTCGGCCGCCGGGTAGCTCTCCGGATGCACGCCGGTGTTGTCCAGAATATTCGCGCTCTCCGGAACGCGGAGGAACCCGGCGGCCTGCTCATAGGACTTCGCGCCGACCTTTGGAACCTTCAGAACCTCTCTCCGCGAAGAGAACGCGCCGTTGGCCTCCCGGTAGGCGACAATGTTCTTCGCCATCGCATTTCCAAGCCCCGACACCCTCTGAAGCAGGAAGGGCGAGGCGGTGTTCAGATCCACGCCGACGGCGTTGACGCAGTCCTCGACAACCGCCTCCAGACTCTCCCCGAGCCTCTTGGGCGGCATGTCATGCTGGTACTGCCCGACGCCGATGGCCTTCGGGTCGATCTTGACCAGCTCCGCCAGCGGATCCTGCATGCGCCTTGCGATGGAAACCGCGCTCCGAAGATTCACGTCATAATCCGGGAACTCCTCCGCGGCCAGCTTCGAGGCCGAATAGACGGACGCCCCGGCCTCGCTGACGATCATATACGAAACCTCCGGGCATTCCTTCAGCAGTTTGATGGTCATTTTTTCCGTCTCCCGGGAGGCGGTGCCGTTGCCGATCGCAATACGCTCCACATGATGCTTCTCGATCATTTGCCGCAGCTTCTCGATGGCCGCCGCCTCCTGCTTTTCGCCGTGCGTCGGGTAGACGACCGCCGTGTCCAGAACCTTCCCGGTGCTGTCGATGACGGCCGTCTTGCAGCCCATCCGATACCCCGGATCCAGCGCGAGGATCACCTTCCCCTTCACCGGCGGCTGGAGCAGCAGCGGCTTCAGGTTGCTCTTGAAATTTTTGATCGCCCCCTCCTGCGCATTTTCCGTCAGCGCGGCGCGGAGCTCATTTTCAACGGAAGGGCAGAGCAGGCGGTCGTACCCGTCCCGCAGCGCCCCGCGGACAAAGGCCTCCGACTTCGACCCGCGCCTGATGATGCGCGTTTCCAGGCGGCGGAGGATATCCTCCCGGTCCGCGTCGAGATGAACCTTCAGAAAACCCTCCTTCTCCCCGCGGTTGATGGCAAGGATCTGGTGACCGTGGAGCCTGGAAAGCGCCCCCGTAAAATCATAATACGGGCTGTAAACGGAATCCTCCTCTTTCGCGGCCTGCGTTCCGAGCGTTCCGTTTTTATCATAATATCCCTTGACGAATTTCCGGATATTGGCGGAATCCGCGTAGACCTCCGCGAGGATGTCCGAGGCGCCCTGCAGGGCCTCCTCCGGCGTACGCACGCCCTTCTCCGCGCTGACATAGGCGCGGGCCGCCTCCAGCGGGTCGGGGGTGTTTTCCCGCTGCGCGGCCAGAAGAAGCGCCAGGGGCTCAAGGCCCTTCTCCTTCGCGATGGACGCGCGGGTCCTCCGCTTTTGCTTGTAGGGGCGATAGAGATCCTCGACCTCGGCGAGGGTCCTTGCGGCCTTCACGGCCTCCTCAAGGGCGGGCGTCAGCTTCCCGGCCTCCCCGATCAGCCGAAGGACCTCCTCCTTCCGGCTTTCGAGATTCCGCAGGTACTTCAGGTGGTCTTCCAGCTCCCGAAGCATCGTGTCGTCCATTGCGCCGTGGGCTTCCTTCCGGTACCTCGCGATAAAAGGAATCGTGTTCCCGTCGTCCAGAAGGGCCATGACATTGGCAATCTGCTCCGCAGGGCGGCCCAGCTCCTGCGCTAATGTTAAAGCAATCGAATCCATTCTCTTTCCTTTCCGCGTCTCGTCCGTGACGGATCGCCGGCCGGCTTCCGAATCTGCGCTGAAATAAAAGGGTCAATCATTTTTTTTGTGAAACGCAGGTCCGCGACAGAATAGAAATCTGTGGTCTATACCGGGCGGATATTTGTCACTGGCCCACAGCCAGACAGCGACGCGCAGCTCGTCCTTTAGGGCAAGTGTCTGGCTCGGGTGTGAACAGTATCAATAAAACATGTCCCGTCTATTGTACCGCGGGAAAGCGGGTTCGGCAAGAGCAGGAAAGGTTTCTGGTCACACGGTGACCAGAAACAGTGCCGGAGTTACTTCCGAAAAAAATGTTTCCGGAGCCGGTATTTACGGCCCGGGATGTGGTATACTGGTCTAAGAATCTGCGAAGACCGGCTGAGGGCGGGAGGAGAGATCATGTTTACGGGACTTAAAGAGGAAAAAAAGGTCGAATACCTTGAGCTGATCTATGACCTGATCTTTGTCTATAATCTTGGGCGCAACAACATGCTGCTGACGGGCGTTGAGAACGGTTTCGTGGCGTGGGAGTCGTTCGCGGCCTATATCCTCAGCTCGCTGGCGGTCATCCAGATCTGGAATTTTTCCACCTTCTATATGAACCGCTTCGGGCGCAACGGCGTCCGCGACCATGTCTGGATCATCATCAACATGTATCTTCTCTATTACATGGGGCAGGGCACGAGCATGAGCTGGGCGGATTTCCGCACAAGGTATCACGTGGCCTGGGCGCTGATTCTCATCAACATCGCCATTCAGTATATACTGGAAATGCGTAATCAGAGAGGAGACGAGGATCTTGAAAAAGCTATCCGGAACATGGTCATCGTCCTTTTCGGGGAGGCGGCCATCGTCCTTCTGGCCATTCCCGTCGAGGACGCGATGGGCTTCCCCGTGTGTACGATGCTCGCGATCGTCTTCGGCATCTTCCTGGTCTGGCTGCTGCCGACCCCGGAGGACGCCAACCTCGTCGATTTCCGGCATTTGACGGAACGGGCCATGCTCTACGTGGTGTTTACCTTTGGCGAAATGATCATCGCCCTCGCGGGATATTTTGAAGGAAGCTTCAACGTGTCCACGGCTTATTTTTCCCTCATGGGCTTCCTCATCGTCGTCGGGCTCTTCTTAAGCTACGAGATGTTTTACAACCGCATCGTTGACAAAAATCTTCTGACCTCGGGCCGGGAGTATATGCTGATCCACGTCTTTCTTGTTTTCGGCATGAACAATCTGACAAATGCGCTGGAGTTCATGCGGGAGGAGGAGATGTCTCTGCTTCCGAAGACGATTTTTCTCATCTCCTCGTTTCTGCTTTTCTATCTCTGCCTTTTTGCTCTTTTTCGCTACGCGAAACGGCAAATGCGGCTTCGCAGGGAGCTGTTTCTCCTGGCGGGAGCTCTTTCGGTGATCTTTGCGGCGGGCATGCTCCTTCTTCGGGAGCAAATGCTTTTTAACATCGCTTTCTCCGTCGTCTATGTCGGGAGCATGTTCTTCCTGATCTTCCGGTTCGGCAGGCTCGGAAACAGGACGCGGAAAGCCCTCCGGAACGCGGAAAACGTTGAAAACCGATAGGCTCAGGATTGTGCCGGTATGGCCGGATATGGTATACTTTTCTTGTACATCGCGATGCAGGCGGCGGTATTTTGCATAACGGGCGCATCAAAGAAACGGTCTTTGCATTTGCCGGGAGGCGGGTATGCACGTTCTGTTTATATTGGAAATGATCGGCGCGATCGCCTTTGCGATCTCCGGGGCGATGGTCGGGATCCAGAAGCATATGGATATTTTCGGCGTGTCGATTCTGGGGCTGACGACCGCCGTCGGCGGCGGGATCCTTCGGGATCTCATTCTGAATATCACGCCGCCCGCGGCCTTCCGGGATCCGGCCTTTGCCGTGACGGCAATCCTGGTCAGCATCCTCCTCTTTGTGCCGTCGGTTCACAGGGTCTTCGAGCATACGGGGCGGGTCCGGGAGACGCTGATCCTGGCCATGGACTCCGTCGGGCTCGGTCTTTTTACGGTGGTCGGCGTCCAGGTCGCCGAGAGCGCGGCCGGCGAGAGAAATCTTTTCCTGGCGACCTTTGTCGGCGTTCTCACGGGCGTCGGCGGCGGACTGCTCCGGGATGTCTTCGCGGGAAACATGCCGTATATTTTCATTAAGCATTTTTATGCCTGCGCCTCGATCATCGGGGCGTGGATCTGCGCGCTGCTGTGGCCGGTGGCCGGAGAGGCGTGGGCCATGCTCACGGGCGCAGCGGTTGTGATCATCTTAAGGTTCCTGGCCGCCCACTACCGCTGGAGCCTGCCGAGAGCAAAGTGAAGCTTTAAGGAGGATGCACATGAATCTTTTTATCAATGCCTGCGTGAGGGAAACATCGAGAACCCGGCGGCTTGCGGGGTGTCTTCTTGAGAAGATCGGCGAGCCCTTTGAGGAGGTTCGCCTGGAGGCGATCTCTTTCCCGGTGACGGATGCGGGGTTTCTTGCGATGCGCGATCGGCTGATCAGGGAAGGAAGATTTCAGGATCCCGTCTTTGACCTTGCGAACCGGTTCGCGGCGGCGGAAAGGATCGTGATCGCCGCGCCGTACTGGGATCTGTCATTTCCGGCGTCGCTGAAGCAGTACCTCGAGCAGATCAATGTCGTGGGGATTACCTTTGTCTATGACGAGGAAGGAAACCCGAAGGGACTTTGCCGGGCGAAGGAGCTTTACTATGTCTCGACCGCCGGAGGCGCGTATGTGCCGACGGAATTTGGTTTCGGCTATGTGAAGGCGCTTGCGCAGGGCTTTTATGGCATTCGGGATGTCCGGCTGGTGCAGGCGTCAGGGCTTGACCTTGCCGGC
>CACZBB010000103.1 GCA_902779245.1 uncultured Lachnospiraceae bacterium
ATTATAGTTTGTCGCTGACCTGCGTTTTGCCATCGCCCGCAGGGCGATTTCATTGCAAAACGCCTTCGTTTCTGGTCACCGTGTGACCAGAAACGAAAAGAACCCGGTGATCGCAGAGGATCATCGGGTTCTTTTTTCGGTTCGGTTTTTTCAGTTCTTTTCAAAGTGCTGATAATCCCGGCTTTGGCCGGTCCAGTCTCCGCCCCAGACGAAGCCGTACCGCTTAAAGGTCTGTACGCAGAGGTCTCCGGAGGTCATGGCGTGAAGCCGTCCGGGACGGGTCGAGGGATCCGCATAGCCCTCCTCCCCGATCTCGTAGTCGATCTGCGGGTCGGTATACCAGTTCCCGTTTTTCTGCACGATATAGGGATTATGCCGCGGATTCACGTCGACGGCCTTCCCGAGCGCGTGGACCGAGAGGTTCCCCGCGTCGGAGGCCCGGCGGTAGTTGAACGCACTGGTGTTGTTGGCGCGCACGGAGGCTTCATCCGTCGTCAGGGCGTCGCCGGTCCAGAATTCCTCGACCAGGTACATGGAATAGATCTGGTATTTATTCTGGAAAAGCTCCCGGAAAATCGACAGGAGATCCTGTGCAACGGCCGCGCTGCAGATCAGCTCACCGACCTGAATCTTACCGTTATAATTACGATGGAGAACCTTGAGATAGCGGAGCTGCGAAAGCTGGATATCGGCATTCTCACGGTAAGACTTGCCGTTAATGCGGTTATAAACCTCGTCCCCCGGCCGGATCGCGGAGGCCGTGAAATACTGGTACAGCTTTGACCCATCGACGGCATTGTCCGGAATCACGGTGCCGGCTTTGACGGAAAGAACCGACTCCGGAGAGCTTTTCGGTCCCAGCGTGGGATCCGGTTTCGGCGTCGGCGTCGGGCTTGGCGTCGGCGTCGGGCTTGGGCTCGGCGTGGGCGTTAAGGTTGCCGTCGGGGTCGCGCCCTTCGGCCGGTCCATCGGCGGCGCGCTCATGTTGGAAGTCCAGCCGTCCTCGTCTACGGAGATATCCCCGTCCGGCCCCTCGAAGGCCTCCGACTCCGAGGGCTCCCACTCGCCGCTGTCGTCCGGATCCTGCCATAGGCTGTCATCCTCCGGGCTTTCCCAGGGGTCGCTCCCTTCCGGCTCGCTCCAGAGACTTTCGCTCGAGTCGGGCAGGCTTTCCGACGATGTCGGCTCCCCGAAGCCCATCCCGGAATCATCCATCGGCGAGGCGGTCGGTAAAGCTCCCTCCCGGTTTGCCGAGGAACCGCCGCTGAACATGCGCACAAAAATAAAGATGGCCACACCAAGGGCTATGCCCACCGCAATGCACAGAAAGATTAATATTTTTTTGTCTTTCATCGCGCAACCCTCAAACGTCAAAGCTCCCCGCCAGATGCGGGGAGATGCTTGTCAGCCGCCGAAGGCCGGCATGAGAACCGCAAGGACCATGGCCAGAACAATAAGGCCGGCAATCACTCCGGCGATGATCCTCTGTTTTTTCTTATCATGAAACATAAAACTCTCCTTACTCTGAGACCGAAGTCTCCCGCCTTTGGCTGCTTCCTGTCTGGTCACCTTGTGACCGGAAACGAACGGTTACTGTTCACTCCGTCACAGTAACGACGAACATTCCGGGTTACGGCCGCCAGGATCGGCGGCCGCAGCCCGTCTCGCCGGTTATTCCAGCGGATATTTGTCGGTAAGGCTCTTCACCAGCTCTCGGGCGGCAGAGACATTTGCCTCATCCTTAATGACGAGAGCGATCGCCTCGGCAATCACGTCCATGTCCTCCGCGTTCATGCCGCGGGTCGTGACGGCCGGGGTTCCGAGGCGGACACCCGAGGTGACGAAGGGCGAAAGCGGCTCGCGCGGAACCGTGTTCTTGTTCGCCGTGATGTGGGCGCTGTCCAGACGCGCCTCCAGCTCCTTGCCGGTGAGGCCGGTGTCCCGAAGATCGACCAGCATGAGGTGATTGTCCGTACCGCCGCTCACAAGTTTGACGCCGCGGTCGGTCAGTCCCTTCGCGAGAGCCTTCGCGTTCTCGACGACGCGCCGGCCGTATTCCTTATACTCCGGAGAAAGATCTTCCTTGAGCATGACCGCCTTCGCGGCGATCACATGCATCAGCGGACCGCCCTGGGTTCCCGGGAAGATGCTCTTGTTGAGCTTATGCTCTTTGGCAAATTCCGCGGAAGAGAGGATCATGCCGCCGCGCGGGCCACGGAGGGTCTTGTGGGTCGTGGTGGTGACCACATGGGCATAGGGGATCGGGCTCGGATGCTGCCCGGTGGCGACGAGGCCGGCGATGTGGGCCATATCGACCATCAGGTAAGCGCCGACGGAATCGGCGATCTCGCGCATGCGCTTAAAGTCGATCGTGCGGCAGTACGCGGAAGCGCCGGCCACGATCAGCTTCGGCCGGCATTCCTTCGCGATGCGCTCGCAGGCATCGTAATCGATAAAGCCGTTCTCATCGACGCCGTAGGGAACCGCGTTAAAGAACGTTCCGGAAACATTGGCGGGCGAACCGTGGGAAAGATGGCCGCCTTCGTCAAGGCTCATGCCCATAAAGGTGTCGCCGGGCTTCATCAGCGCGAAGAAAACGGCAAAGTTCGCCTGGGCGCCGGAATGCGGCTGGACATTGGCATAGGTGCAGCCGAACAGCTCACAGGCCCGCTCGATGGCCAGCCTCTCAACCTCGTCGACGCACTGGCAGCCGCCGTAGTAGCGGTGTCCGGGATAGCCTTCCGCGTATTTGTTGGTGAGGACAGAGCCCATGGCCGACATAACG
This sequence comes from uncultured Lachnospiraceae bacterium, assembly GCA_902779245.1. GTDB lineage: Bacteria > Bacillota > Clostridia > Lachnospirales > Lachnospiraceae > Chordicoccus. The sequence continues at coordinate 2,786 of CACZBB010000103.1, forward strand.
GCCTTGCTCGCCCAGTTTTCCGAAGCGATCAGCTCGATGTGCGAGTTCTGGCGCTCGAATTCCGCCTGGATCAAACGGGCAATTTCCGGATCGACCTTCGCGATGTCATCCAACGTGTACATTTTACCTCCTCTGCCTGCATTAAGGCACATGGTGCATAGCGTCCCGGGCATGGCCGGATCGGCCTGCCGGACTTCCTGCCCCGTGCGAAAACCACGGGTCCAACGTTTGCAAGTTGGTAACGAAAGTTTACAATACTATTCGTCTTCCGTCAAGAGTAGATTTCGCGCCGCGTTCATACCAAGCCGGACACGGTTACTGTCATTCCCCCTTCGGGCGGCGCTCGGAGGCGTTGGCGAATTTCGTGAACTGCGGGATCCAGACAAGCTTAACGGTGCCGATCGGGCCGTTTCTCTGTTTGGCGATGATGATCTCGGCCAGCCCCTTTTCCTCGCTGTTCTTATTATAATACTCGTCCCGGTAGATGAACATGACCACGTCCGCGTCCTGCTCAATCGCCCCGGACTCCCGCAGGTCCGACAGCATGGGGCGGTGATCCTCGCGCTGCTCAACGCCGCGGTTGAGCTGGGAGAGCGCGACGACGGGGATTCCCAGTTCCCGGGCGAGCGACTTGAGTGCACGTGAAATATCGGAAATCTCCTGCTGGCGGTTTTCGCCGCCGCGCCCTCCGCCCGTCATCAGCTGCAGGTAGTCAATGAAAATGATCTGAATGTCGTGGTCAAGCTTGTATTTCCGGGCCTTGGAGCGGAACTGCTGGAGATTGATCCCGGGCGTGTCGTCGATGATCAGCCCGGAATTGCCGATGATGCCGGCGCCCTCCACCAGCTTTCCCCACTCGTTGTCGTCGAGCTTGCCGGTTCGGAGCTTCTGGGCGTCGACCATCGACTCCAGCGCAAACAGACGGTTCATCAGCTGCTCCCGCGACATTTCCAGCGAAAAGAGTGCGCAGGGAATCCGCCTGCGCATGGCCATATAATCAACGATATTTAAGACAAATGCCGTCTTCCCCATGGACGGTCTGGCCGCGACGAGGATGAAATCCGACTTCTGGAAGCCGGCCGTCTTGTGATCGAGGTCGTCAAACCCCGTCGCCAGACCTGTGACGGGGCTTCTGGCTCTGGCCGCCTCATCGATGCGCGAGAGGGTGTTGGCGACGATCTCCCGGATCGGGACATATTCCTCGGTGGATTTCTGCTGCAGCACAGCGAAAACATTTTTCTCAGCTTTTTCGAAAATGTCTCCGACGCTTTCCTGCTGCCGGTAGCAGTCCTCCTCGATCTCCGCCGTCACCCGGATGAGCCGCCGGAGCTGCGCCTTCTCCGCGACGATTCGGGCATACTCCCGGACATACGCCTGCGAGGGGACGGAAGCAAGGATCTCCTGAATCAGAGAGGCATCCGCCACCTCCGGGGGAACATTTGACGTGCGGAGCCGGTCGGAAAGCGTCACGAGATCCACCGGCTTGCCCTCCTCGGACATTTGCCGCATCGTCTCGAAAAGGATCCCGTAAGGTTTCTGGTAAAAATCATCCTGTACAAGGATCTCAGCGGCTGCCGCCACCGCGTCCTCGCCCATAAGCATGGCGCCGATGACAGACCGTTCCGCCTCCGCCGAGTGCGGCGGAATCCTTTTGATCACATCTTCCATAATTCTCCCTCAGGTTGCGATGGCCTTCAAGCCCGGCCGGCCGCCTGCGTTCCGGCGGCGGGTACGGCTTTCTGTGTTCACGTCCAGGCCGCAGGGCTTATTCCTGCGTAACGTTAACGGTCAGGCTCGCGGTCACCTTCGGGTGAATTTTCACGGGCACCTTCACCGTGCCGAGCTCCTTGATCGGAGCGTCGAGAAGCATCTTTTTCCGGTCAAGCTCAAGGCCAAGCTGTGTCCTTGCGGCCTCCGCGATCTCCTTGGCGGAGACGGAGCCGAACGTGCGGCCGCCGGTTCCGACCTTGATCGGGATCGTTACCGATTTCGTACCGATCTCCTCGGCAAAGGCTTTGGCCTTCTCAAGCTCCTCGGCGACGATGCGGGCCTCGTGCTTTTTCTTGAGCTCGATGTCCTTGATGTTCTTCGGGGTCGCCTCCACGCCAAGCTTCCTGGGGAAGAGCATGTTGCGGGCATAGCCGTCCGAAACGTTGACAATATCATCTTTCTTGCCGACAGATTTCACGTCCTGGAGTAGAATTACCTTCATATCAAATATCTCCTTCTTCTTTCATTATCCGAATCGTGTCTTTCAGCAGCTGGACCGCCTCCTCCACGGTCGTGTCCGGAAGCTGGGCGCCGGCGATGTTGAGGTGCCCGCCGCCGCCGAGACGCTCCATGATGAGCTGAACATTGACCTCGTCGATGGCACGCGCGCTGATGTAGATCATATGGTTATAGTCCGTGAGGACAAAGGAAGCCTTGACGCCGACCACCGACAGCAGCTCGTTGGCGGTCTGCGCGGCCACGACCGTAGGGCTCTTGAGACCCTCGCTCTCGCAGACGGAGATCGCAAAAGCGTCATCGAAGATTTCCGCGGCGGCGATGCCGGCCGACTTCGCGCGGACATCCTCCATGCTGTCGCGGAACATTTTCCGGATTCGCGTGACATCCGCGCCGCTCCGCCGAAGATACGCGGCGGCCTCGAAGGTGCGCACGCCCGAGCGCGTCAGGAAATTACTGGTATCGACCATGATGCCGCCGTAGAGCGCGTCCGCCTCGCGGGGGCGAAGGCGCAGCTTATCGTCAAAATACTGTACGACCTCCGCGACCATTTCGGAAGCGCTGGAGGCGTAGGGCTCAATATAGGAGAGGACGGCGTTTTCGATGATGTCCCGTCCCTGGCGATGGTGATCCAGGACGACCACGGCGTTGGTGCGGCGGAGAAGATCCTCACACTCGGTATAGCCGGGCTTGTTGGTGTCGACAACCACGACGGCCACATTGTCGCTGACCAGCTCGCGGGCGTCGCGCCCGGTGATGAACATGTTGTCGCCGTATTCCGGATTTTTCGTAAAGCTTTCGACCATCAGGCGAATGGCTTCCGGCGGAGCATCCATGACAATGTGGGCCGGCTTCTCGATGCTCTTCGCGCACCGGTAGATGCCGACCGCCGCGCCGAGGACGTCCGCGTCGGGGATCTTATGCCCCATGATGAGGACCGCCTCCTTGCTGCTTAGGATCTCCTTCAGGGCCAGCGCCTTCACTCGGGCCTTCACGCGCGTGTACTTTTCCATCTTCTCGGTCTTGCCGCCGAAATACCGGGTGTTGTAGCCCTCGCGGATGACGACCTGATCTCCGCCGCGCCCGAGGGCCAGCTCGATCGCCCGGTGCGCGGCCTCGGCATTCTCCAGATAGGAGTCCGCGCCGAAGCCGATCCCCACGGAGATCGTCATGGCCGACTCATTGCCGACGTTGACGGCTTTAACATCCTCCAGGATCTTGAAGCGCTCCTTCTCAAGCTCGTCAAAGCTCTTCTTGCGGATCAGGAAGAAGTAATTATAGTTGTCCGTCTTGCGGACAAAGCCGTCCACGTCGGAAAAATAGCGGTTGATTTTCCGCTCGATCAGCGCAAGAAGCAGGCTCTTCTGCAGATCGTCGCCCTTTTCGACCACCTCGTCGTAATTGTCGAGGCAGAGGACGCCGAAGACCAGACGGTTGGCCTCAGCCTCGTTGCCCAGCCGCGTAACCTCCGTCTCGTCGAACAGGTACAGGGCGATGGCGGTATAATCGTCCTGGGAGGCTCCGTTCTCCGGCATAAGCTCCTTCATGACGATTTTCTGCATGGCGGCCTGAAAGATCTTCTCTTTATAGGTGACCGTGCATTCCGTCTGCATATCCTTTCCGGGCAGCTCCTCCTTCGTAATCTCCGGAAAGAGCGTCGTGATCGAGCGGTGATAGCCCTTGTCGCGCCCGGTGAGGCTTAAAAGCTCATCGTTCATCCAGAGGACATTGCCGGAAAGATCAAGGAGCGCATAGGGCAGTACAAATTCCCGAAGAACCCGGTTCTGAACCTGGCCGTAGCTGGTAGCGAAATCCAGCAGCTCTCCGGCGATCCGCGGACGCTGCCGGTAGTACAGAAAGATCGCCGCGCCCAGATAGACGACCAGGCAGATCCCGACGCTGATCGCGGCGGGCGGACCCGCAAAGAAATACATGAGGATCGCCAGAAGGGCCCAGATCGGAGAAAGCCAGAACGGCCACTCTAAAAATTTTCGGATCCGCACCGAAAGCGAAAGCTGTTCCATGGATTAACGTCTCCTTTCAGAGAATCGGAAACGCCCTCCGTTTCCGTGCGACGCGTGCACGCGGTCTCCCCTCCGAATGCACATTAGCCAAACCCCTTGTTTTCGATCCTGCGGCGGCCGGCAGCCCGCAGCCGGACAGCAGCGCGCTGCCAGTCCTTTAGGGCAAGTGTCCGGCCAGAGGGTGAACAGTAACGGCAAAACGTTTCTGGTCACACGGTGACCAGAAACGAAGGCGTTTTGCAATAAAATCGCCCTGCGGGCGATGGCACGCCTCAGTGTACAGAAAACAGTCCGGTGGAC
>CACZBB010000104.1 GCA_902779245.1 uncultured Lachnospiraceae bacterium
TATCAGCAAATATGAGAACCGGCGGCCTGTCCGCCGGTTTTGCCGATTTTCACCGGCCGCGCGGGGAAACTTACTGTTTTTAAGCGCGGCTCGCTTTTGACAACCGAACCATTCTTGAGGGATGAACGCTTTTTCCATCAGGACGTGCGGGGGAGCCGCGCGCATGTGCGGATGCTCGCAAAGCAGGGGATCCTCTCGGAGAAAGAGCGCGATGAGATCCTTGCGGGGCTTGACGGCCTTGAGGCAGATGTCGACGCGGGCCGCCTTGCGATCGGCGATCAGTATGAGGACATCCATTCCTTCGTGGAGGCGGTCCTCACGGAGCGCATCGGCGAGGCCGGCAAGAAGCTGCACACCGGCCGCAGCCGGAACGACCAAGTCGCGCTGGACATGCGGCTGTACGTCCGCGATACGCTGGACGAGACAAGGCAGCGTATCCTTTCGCTGACAAAGGTCCTTCTGGGCATTATGAAAGAAAATGTAAATACCTACATGCCCGGATTTACGCATCTGCAGAAGGCACAGCCCGTGACGCTCGCCCACCACATGGGCGCGTACTTCGAAATGTTCCGCCGGGATCATGAGCGGCTTTCCTCGATCCGGGAACGGATGAACGTCTGTCCCCTGGGGAGCGGCGCCCTCGCCGGCACCACCTACCCCCTGGACCGCGCATTTGTCGCGAAGGAGCTGGCGTTCGACCGTCCCTCCGACAACTCGATGGACGGCGTGTCCGACCGGGACTACGTGCTGGAATACCTGTCCGCGCTCTCGATCTGCATGATGCATTTGTCAAGACTTTCTGAGGAGATCATCCTCTGGAACAGCGACGAGTACCGCTTCGTTGAGCTTTCCGACACCTACGCGACCGGGTCGAGCATCATGCCGCAGAAGAAGAACCCGGACATCGCCGAGCTGATCCGGGGGAAGACCGGCCGCGTCTACGGAGCGCTGATGCAGCTGCTGACCACGATGAAGGGGCTGCCGCTGGCATACAACAAGGATATGCAGGAGGACAAGGAGCTGACCTTCGATGCCATCGACACGGCCAATGGCTGCCTGCACCTGATGGCGGGGATGCTTTCCACGTGCCGTTTCCGGGAGGATCGGATGGCGGCGAGCGCCCTCGGCGGCTACGCCAATGCGACGGACGCGGCGGATTATCTTGTCGGGAAGGGCGTGCCCTTCCGGGATGCACACGGGATCATCGGGCGGCTGGTGCTTACGTGCATCGCGCGCGGGATCCGGCTCGACGAGCTGCCGCTTGCGGGCTGGAAGGCCGAATCGCCGGTCTTTAACGAGGATGTCTTCGAGGCGATCTCGCTGAAAGCCTGCGTCGAACGGCGGCAGACCAAGGGAGCGCCGGGAGCTATGGCGGAGGAGATTCGTCTCGCGGAGGCCTGGCTTTCGAAAAATCGTTGAGGGTTTCATCTGGATTTTTTATTACGTAGCTTTTCAGGATCGGAAGTACGGGCGGAATCGACCGTCTTTGCCTGAATTCTATAAAGAGAGGGAGGATTTACCATGGAAAAGAAGCTGAAGGTTGGGATTCTTGGGGCGACGGGCATGGTCGGCCAGCGGTTTGTGACGCTTCTTGCGGAGCATCCGTGGTTTGAGATCCGGGTGCTTGCGGCGAGCGCAAGAAGCGCGGGCAAGACCTACGCGGAAGCGGTCGGCGACAAGTGGAAGATGACCGTGCCGATGCCGGAGAAGGTGGCCGGCATGACGGTACGCAACATCACCGAGGTCGAGGCGATCTCCGCGGACGTTGATTTTGTCTTCTCGGCGGTCAATATGACCAAGGAAGAGATCCGCGCCATCGAGGAAGAATACGCCAAGGCCGAAACGCCGGTCGTCTCGAACAACAGCGCCCACCGCTGGACGAAGGACGTGCCGATGGTCGTCCCGGAAATCAATCCGGAGCATTTTGAGATCATCGCGGCGCAGAAGGAGCGACTGGGCACGAAGCGCGGCTTCATCGCGGTCAAGCCGAACTGCTCGATCCAGAGCTATGTTCCCTGCCTCGCGGCCTGGAAGGAATTCGAGCCGACGGAGGTTGTCGTAAGCACCTACCAGGCGATCTCCGGCGCGGGGAAGACCTTTGCCGACTGGCCGGAAATGATCGGGAACATCATCCCGTACATTGGCGGTGAGGAGGAGAAGTCCGAGGAAGAGCCCCTCAAGGTTCTCGGCCGCGTTGAGGGCGGCGAAATCGTAAAGGCCGCTTCTCCGGTCATCTCCGCGCAGTGCATCCGCGTGCCGGTGCTGAACGGCCATACCGCGACGGTCTCCGTACGTTTTGCGAAAAAGCCCACGAAGGAGCAGCTGATCGAGAAGCTGGAGAGCTTTTCCGGCGAGCCGCAGAAGAGAAAGCTTCCGAGCGCGCCGAAGCAGTTCGTCCGCTACATGACCGAGGACAACCGTCCGCAGGTGCAGCTTGATGTCGATTATGAAAATGGCATGGGCGTATCCATCGGAAGGCTTCGCGAGGACAAGCTCTTTGATTTCAAGTTCGTCGGCCTTTCCCACAACACCCTTCGCGGCGCGGCCGGCGGCGCGGTCGAATGCGCGGAAATGCTGGTTTCGCTCGGTTACATTGCGGCGAAATGAAACAAGATTTTTTCGGCTTCGGCGGGATGGCAAACCGTGCGGGAAGCACGGAGCCATCCGTGAAGCGGGGGTTTGACGCCCGAACCATTGATGCTTGAGCCAAAATTATCCGGGGAGGCGCTTATTAAGACTTTATTCATAGCAGAAAAACCAAGTGTCGCGCAGGAATTTGCCCGGGCGCTGGGCGTCGGAGGCGCACGCAGGGACGGCTATCTGGAATCCGAAAGCACCGTCGTCACCTGGTGCGTCGGGCATCTGGTGACGATGAGCTACCCGGAGGCCTACGACCCGTCCCTGAAGAAATGGTCGCTGGAGACGCTCCCCTTTCTTCCGGAGAAATTCCGCTACGAGGTCATTCCGGACGTCGCGAAGCAGTTTAAGATCGTCAGCGGTCTGCTCGCCCGGCCCGACGTCGGGACGATCTACGTCTGCACGGACTCCGGGCGGGAGGGAGAATACATCTATCGTCTCGTGGAAATGCTCTCGGACGCTTCCGTCCGCGCCAAGGACCGCCGCCGCGTCTGGATCGACTCGTTCACCGACGAAGAGATCGCGCGGGGAATCCGGGAGGCGAAGCCGCTTTCGGCCTATGACCGGCTTTCCGACGCGGCTTACCTTCGGGCCAAGGAAGATTACCTGATGGGCATCAATTTCTCGAGGGTTCTCACGCTCAAATACGGCAATAATATGACCGCCTTCCTCGGCGGAAAATGGACGGTGGTTTCGGTCGGGCGTGTGATGACCTGCGTCCTCGGGATGGTAGTGAAAAGAGAACGCGAAATCCGGAATTTCGTAAAAAAGCCCTTTTACCGTGTCATCGGTGTTTTTGGCGGTATTGAAGCGGAGTGGCGGGCCGTGCCGGGCAGCGAATACTGTCTCGGCGTGCGCGGGACGAAACCGGATGGCGAAACGACGGAGGCCGCGGCCGGAAGAACGGCCGTTTCGCAAACGAAAACGCAGGAAGCCGGAAAAACGCTCGGAACGAACGAGACGACGCCGGAAAAGGCTTCGGCGAAGACCGGGGAGGCGGGCGAGAGCGGCCTTATTCTGTCGCCGCTTTTGTATAAGGAAAATGGCTTCCACAGAAGGGAGGACGCGGAAGCGCTGATCCGAAAGCTTCGCGAGACGGAGCCGCAGGAAGGAATCGTTTCGGCCATTTCAAGAAAGAAGGAAAAGAAAAATCCCCCGCTGCTCTACAATCTGGCCGAGCTGCAGAACGACTGCTCAAAAATGTTTAAGATCTCGCCGGACCAGACACTGTCCATCGCCCAAGAGCTCTACGAGAAGAAAATGACCACCTACCCGCGAACCGACGCGCGAGTCCTCTCGACAGCCGTGGCCAAGGTGATCGACCGGAACCTCAAAGGTCTGGAACGCTTCGCCCCGGTGCAGGCTTTTGCCGGGGAGATCCTGGCGGGAGAGGCGTGGAAGAGCATCGGCCGGTCCCGCTACACCAACGACAAGGCGATCACGGATCACTACGCGATCATCCCGACGGGGGCGGGGCTTTCGGCGTATAACAGTCTCTCAGCCACCGCCAAAAGAGTGTACGAGACGATTTGCCGAAGATTTCTCGCCATCTTTTATCCGCCGGCGGTCTACGAGAAGACCGCGATCACCATCAGGCTCGGAAGAGAAAGCTTTTTTGCGAACTACCGCGTGCTGGTCGATCCGGGCTATCTGAAGGTGACGGGGATTCCGAAGAATCGTACGCAAAGCGAAGAGATCGGGACAAAGCCTTCGGAGGCTGCTGACGTCAGGGATGCTTCAAAGACGGCGGAGGACGGGGAAAGCGGCGAGCTCTCGGAGGCGGTCAGCGAAAGGATCGCAAAGCTCCGGAAGGGCTCGCGCCTTCCGGTGGACGATCTGTTTGTAAAGGAGGGGGAGACTTCGCCGCCGAAGCGCTACACCTCCGGCTCGATCATTCTGGCCATGGAAAATGCCGGCCAGCTCATTGAGGATGAGTCGCTTCGCGAAATGATCCGCGGCTCGGGGATCGGCACCTCGGCGACGCGGGCGGAGATCCTGAAGAAGCTCTTCAAGATCGGCTATCTGCATCTTAACGCGAAGACCCAGGTCATCACGCCCGAGCTCCTCGGCGAGATGGTCTGCGACACCGTGAGCGCCTCGATCCGACCGCTCCTCTCGCCGGAGCTGACGGCAAGCTGGGAGAAGGGACTGACCGGCGTCGCGGAGGGGAGCATTACCGAGGAAGAATACATGGAAAAGCTCACCGGCTTCGTCAGGCGCCGCACGGACGCGGTGAAGACCCTGGGAAATCAGTCGCTCCTGCGAAACGCGTACACGGAGGCGGCAAAGTATTACGCAAAGCCGTCTCAAAAAACGCCGGCCGGGGGCCGCGCGGCCTCCGGAGCTCGGGGAAAAACAAAGAAATAACAGAGGACCGGTCGGAAACGTGCAGGCATGTTTTGACGGGGCTTCGGATTATAAATGTATGTAATTTAGAGTTTTAGGGATTGGAGGTAAATATGGCACAGGTTGAACAGGTTAAGATTGCGGAGTTGTTTACTTTGGAGGAATCTCTGGCGGGAGAGTATCTGAAGCAGTTTACCTACCCCTGGGAAGCGCTTTCGGGGATTCATGACCTTATTCTCGCGATCGGCCCGACGCTTCCGAAGGATCGGTACGAGGAGGTCAGCGAGCATGTATGGGTGGCGAAATCCGCGAAGGTTTTCCCGTCCGCTTATCTCGGCGCTCCGTGCATCATCGGAGAGAACACACAGGTCCGCCACTGTGCATTTGTCCGCGGCGACGCGCTGGTCGGCGACAACTGTGTGGTCGGCAATTCCTGCGAGCTGAAAAATGTGATCATTTTCAACAATTCGGAGGTTCCGCATTACAATTACGTCGGCGACGCGATCCTTGGTTTCCACGCGCATATGGGCGCGGGCTCGATCACGTCCAACATCCGCTCGGATCGCAAGAACATTATTGTTCATGGCAGGGTGAATTACGAGACCGGCCGCCGCAAGATCGGCGCGATCCTCGGCGACTGGACCGAGGTCGGCTGCAATGCCGTGCTCAATCCCGGAACCATCGTGGGCCAGCGCTCGATGGTCTATCCGACCACCTGTGCCCGGGGCGTCATCCCCTCCGACAGCATCGTCAAGAGCACCGGGGAGATCATCGCGAAAACCATCTGAGACCGGTTAGAGGGAGGCGTTCGCCTCCCTCTACCCTATTTTGCGTCAGCGAACCGTTCCCTGGCCGCTGTCAGACAGCGGGGATGCCAAAAGCGATCCTTGCGATGGACCTAAGAACGATGAGATGCACGGGATAGAAGGCATAGAATACGACTCCGGGCATTCGGCCGCGCTTCCCGTTATAGAGCATGAGGAGCGGCAAAGAAATCAAGGCAAATGGCAGCTCGCCGCCGATGAAGCTGATGGCGATGAACCCGGCAATCAGCTGGGGAATGCGCCAGTCGTGCAGCAAATAAAACAGAAAAATGACAAGCGCGCCGCGCCAGCCGTAATCGGTCTTTAAGAAATAAGCTGCCGCAAAACAGCCTGCCGTCAAAGGCAGCTGTATATACCATTTGTCCCGAAAATAATCAAAAGCCCAGCAGGACAGAAGACCGAAGAGGAGCGTGAAGATCGTATTCCGGCTGGTGGTATCGAAGATCCCGCCGTTCTCCAGAGCGAGATTGAAGGGGATTTCGGAGATAATCGCAAGAAGAAGGAGTCTGGCCGCGTAAAAGAACCGGCTCCTTGTGTGAAAGAAGCCCTCGGCAATGAAAAAACAGAAGATCGGGAAGGCGATCCGTCCGATCGAGCGCATGACTCGATAAAGAAGATAGAGATCATAGGGCCGTGTACCGCGATAGATCGGAGCTGCCGGCAAGAGGACGGGATTCATCAGCAGGGCGATCGCCGCATGGTCGATCAGCATGGTGACCAGCGCAATCGACTTGAGCGTTCCGGCAGAAAGCTTCCGGAAAGGTTCGGGGATATTGTAAGGCCACATGGAGGGATCCTTTCATGACAAATGAAAAAAATCAATCACGAAGGATTGATTTTCGGATACGGACTATAAAAAATGTGAGAGATGCCGGTGGCCGGGCTCGAACCGGCACGGATGTTACTCCGAGGGATTTTAAGTCCCTTGCGTCTGCCAATTCCGCCACACCGGCACGGTGCTGTCCATACGATTCGAGAATCCTTCTCCCGGAATTGGGCAAATGGGAGAATGTCCGGCGTAAATTGACCGAAGGCTGTGGGAGACGGTGAGCTTCGCATCCCGGGCCGGCGTCTGCACGGACATCAGAGAGTTCCCGAAAAGAAGAACATGATCGCTTTCGCGATCATGTTCCGAGCGACCCGGAAGGGACTCGAACCCTCGACCTCCGCCGTGACAGGGCGGCGTACTAACCAACTGTACCACCGGGCCATATAAACTTTGTCATCTGCGCTGCGCCGATCGGGCTGAAAGCCCGCGGCGCATCGTGGATCTTCAGGGACTTGAACCCCGGACCGATCGGTTATGAGCCGACTGCTCTGACCAACTGAGCTAAAGATCCAGGGAAAATGACCCCAAGCAGGTTCGAACTGCTGTTACCACCGTGAAAGGGTGGTGTCTTGACCACTTGACCATGGGGCCGTTATAAGCCGGAAGACCGGCAAGCTCCCCGAGTAGGGCTCGAACCTACAACAACTCGGTTAACAGCCGAGTGCTCTACCATTGAGCTATCG
>CACZBB010000105.1 GCA_902779245.1 uncultured Lachnospiraceae bacterium
CCCTGGCCGCCTCTGTGGTCCTTTGCGGATACGGCATGTATCACGCCCGGCAGCCGGAGACCGTCTCCTACCATCTCACGCTCCCCAAGCAGACAGAGGGCGTGGACAGGATGCGGATCGCTCTCATCGCCGACCTGCATCTCGGCGTGAATTCCAGTCTGGTTACCACACAGCGGATGGTGGAACAAGTCAACGCCGCAGAGCCCGACGTGGTAGTTGTGGCGGGGGATATTTTCAACAGCAGCTACACAGGTCTTTCTCATCCGGATCAGTATTCCAAGGCCCTGCGGGCCATTCAGTCGAAATACGGCGTCTATGCGGTCTGCGGCAACCACGACGTGGTCGAACCGCTCCTGGGCGGATTTGCCATGACCCCGGTGACCAAGGCCTTCCGAAGCCCGGAGATGGAGACGTTTTTTACGGAGAGCGGCTTTACCATCCTGGCGGATGAGACAATCCTGCTGCCCGGAGGCATACAGCTGGCAGGAAGAGTGGACGGGGAAAAAGCGGGCAACGGCACCAGCGACCGTCTATCCCCGGAGCAGCTTCTATCTGAGCTGGATCCCGATCTGCCCGTGGTGGTGCTGGAGCATGAGCCCGTGGAGTTCCAGGCTCTGGCAGAGGCCGGAGCTGACTTGATCCTCTGCGGGCACACCCACGCGGGACAGATTTTCCCCGGGAATCTGATCGTCCCGTTCTTCAACGCGTCCTTCTCTCTCTTTGCGGGGCTCTACTGCCGGTGGTACTACATGCCGATCCTTTTCATGTCCCTGGCCTCCGCGATCATGCTGGAGCGGTGGGATGTGGAGCGGCGGAGTGCGGACCACGCGGCTTATATGGAGATCCGGCACGCCGAGGCGCTTCGCCGAAAGCGCCGGGCGGAGGAGCTGGCGAACGGTCCCGCGACGATTGCGGAGGCGGCGGCCCTTGCCGCGGCGGAGAAGATTTCACCGGCCGGGGCGGCGGCGGTTTCGGCCGCGGCCGAGGCCGTGACGCTCGCGGCGAGCGCGGAAGCGGCCGCGCGGGAGGAATCGGACCGGGCGGCGGAGCTTGCGGCGTCCTCCGAGGAATACCTTGCCGCATCCGCCAACCAGCAATCCCCGGCAGAGGCATTTGCCTGGCCGAACAATACGCGGCGGAAAGGCTCTGGCGCCAAAGAAGCGCTCGGCAGACATTTGCCGAAGCTTCGGAGAAACAGCGTGGACGCGGAGCTCAGGATGCCGAAAGCCCACATCCCGGATCCGGAAGGGCGGCCGAAGCGTAAATTGACGGAATCGGAGCGGGCCATTACGAAGGGATTTATGATCTGGGGGCTCATCACGCTCGGCTTTGTCGCTTTCCTGCTCTTTGTGCCGTGGAGCAAAAATGAACCCAGCAAGATCTTCGAGATGTGGCAATTTGCCATCTGGGCTTCGGTGAGCGCGGCCGGTACGGTCATCACCTGGCTCATTCTCACGAAAAAGAAGAAGAAACGTCTTACGACCTTCACGTTTGCGGTCATGTTTTTCGCGGTTCTCACCACCGGCGGGCTGGTGCTTTCTTACCAGATCGTCCACGGCGAGAAAGCCAAAAGCATCTATGACCGTCTGATGACCTCCGCGAAGATCGAGTACCATACGCCGCAGTACCGCTTCCAGGGACGGGACAATCTGGAGACGCTGGCACACAGCTATCCGGCTTCCGGGAATTTCTGCAGCACGGTTTCGGGTTCGATCTTCCGGTTTTATGAAGGACTCGGGCTTTCGCGGGATGTGAAGAGCCCGGATGCCCCGGACGGTCTGTACGCGCTGATTTCCGCGAGATATTCGACATCGCGGAAACCGGAAGAGGGAAAGGAGCCGATCCAGACCGTCTACGGAGACTCCCATACATATTATGTGTACGAGGACACAAGCATCCCGCCGATCGGCTTTACGCAGGATACCTACATGACGATGAGCGAGTTCCGCCAGACGAACACCTCGACGCGGGCGATCCGGATGCTTAAAACCCTGGTCGTGAACGATGAGGACGAGGCGAAGGTTTCCGGCGTGCTCAGAAAATATGATGAGTTCCTGGACGGCACGCCGAATATGAAGACGATCGAGGAGGATGGCCGGGCACACCTTGCGGAGTCCGCGACAAATGTCGAGCAGGACAGCTGGCATTACGCGGTTTCGATCACGGCGGATCAGGACAAATTCGCGTTTTTCTCGATTCCGAACGATGACGGCTGGAGCTGCTCGGTGAACGGTGAGAAAACGGATATTCTGGATTCCAACGGCTTCATGGCCGTGCCGGTGAAGGCCGGCGGAAACCGGATCGTCTTTCGCTACGAAGTGCCGGGGCTTCGGATGGGGATCCTGATGAGCCTTGGCGCGGCGGCGGTTACGGCTCTGTATCTGCTGATTCTCGCGGTTATGGGCGGCCTGCGCTGGTTTGTGAGACGCCGGCGGGTCGGCCGGATGCCGGCCGGTCCGGCTCGTTCGGAAGAGGTTCTTCTCTATGAAGAGCCGGAGGAAGAGACGGGATTCGGGAATACCGGTGCCGCCGCGGCGTTCGGAGAACCCCTGCCGCCGGAGGCTGCGAACGTAAATCCGGCCGCGGCGTTCGGAGAACCCCTGCCGCCGGAGGCTGCGGGCATAACCGGGGCGGATAGGTCCGGAGAACCCCTGCCGCCGGAGGCTTCGGATATAGCCGCGGCGGATCGTGTGATTGACCAAAACATCGAAGGATAGAGGAGTAAGCGATGATTTCAGCAAATAACGTGACCTACCGGGTCGGAAAAAAGGCTCTTTTTGAGGATGTCAATATTAAATTCACGCCGGGGAACTGCTATGGCCTGATCGGCGCGAACGGCGCCGGAAAATCCACTTTCCTGAAGATCCTGAACGGCCAGCTCGACACCACGAACGGCACGATCTCCGTGACGCCGGGCGACCGTATTTCCTTCCTCGAGCAGGATCATTTTAAATATGACGATTATGAGGTTCTGGACACGGTCATTATGGGCAACCAGAGACTCTATGAGGTCATGAAGGAGAAGGATGCCTTATATATGAAGGAAGATTTTTCCGACGAGGACGGCATCCGGGCCGCGGAGCTGGAGGGAGAATTTGCCGAGATGAACGGCTGGGAGGCGGAATCGGACGCGGAAAGCCTCCTGAACGGCCTCGGTGTTCCCGAAGAGCTCCATCATGAACTGATGAAAAACCTCGAAGGCCCGATGAAGGTCAAGGTGCTGCTGGCCCGCGCGCTGTTCGGCAATCCCGACATCCTGCTCCTCGACGAGCCCACCAACCATCTGGATATGGACGCGATCGAGTGGCTCGAGGAGTTCCTGATCGGTTTCCCGAACACGGTCATCGTGGTCTCTCACGACCGTTACTTCCTGAACAAGGTCTGCACATATACGGCGGATATCGATTTCGGCAAGATCCGGCTCTACGCGGGCAACTATGATTTCTGGTTCGAGTCGAGCCAGCTGCTTGTCAAGCAGATGAAGGAAGAGAACCGGAAGAAAGAAGAGAAGATCAAAGAGCTCCAGGAATTCATTTCCCGCTTCTCGGCCAATGCCTCGAAGTCGAAGCAGGCGACCTCCCGAAAGCGCGCGCTCGAAAAGATCCAGCTTGACGCGATGGTTCCGTCCTCCCGCAAATACCCGTACATCGATTTCCGTCCGAACCGCGAGATCGGCAACGACGTGCTCTTCGTCGAGCATTTGTCAAAGACCATCGACGGCGAGGTCATTTTCAGGGACCTCAGCTTCATCATCGGCCGCAACGACAAGGTGGCCTTTGTGGGCGGCAACGAGCGGGCGAAGACGACCCTCTTCGAGATCATTTCCGGCAATATGGAGCCGGACGAGGGCTATTACAAATGGGGCGTGACCACGACCCGCGCGTATTTCCCCCACGATTACAATGACGAGTTCGATTCCGACCTGACCATCGCGGACTGGCTGACCCAGTATTCGGAGAACAAGGATACCACCTACGTGCGCGGTTTCCTCGGCCGCATGCTTTTTGCCGGCGAGGACGGCATCAAGCGCGTGCGCGTGCTCTCCGGGGGCGAGAAGGTCCGGTGCCTTCTCTCGAAAATGATGATCTCCGGCGCAAATGTGCTGATCTTCGACGAGCCGACCAACCACCTCGATATGGAAGCCATCACGGCCCTCAACAAGGGCATGACCAAGTTCCCGGGGGTGATCCTCTTTACGTCGAGGGACCATCAGATCGTTCAGACGACGGCCAACCGCATCATGGAATTCCTGCCCGACGGAACCCTCATCGACAAGGTCGGCACCTACGACGAGTACCTTGCGTCCGACGTCATGGCCAAGAAGCGCCAGGTCTACGTCGCGACCGAGGATCAGGAAGCTGACGACTGAGCGCGGCTTCCGGAGGGGGATTATGAAAAAGGTTCGGATCACGGTCAAAAGGATCACCTGCTATGAGGATCTTATGGCGGAGTACGAGAACCCGATGGAGCACGCCTGCGACATGCGTCTCGGGCAGAGCTTTGTCGCGAACGGCTGGGAGAAACCGGAGGGCTTTTGCGACAGCGCCTGGGAAACCGTTTCTCCCTTTGTCATGGCGCTTGCCTGCGGGGCGGAAAACTTCTACGACGGCTGGATGAAAAATCCACGCTCGGCGATGCTTTCCTGCAACGACGGCTTCCGGCCGGTGAGTTTTCTTCTGGAGACGATGGAAGAGGAGGCGGACGGAAGGGAAGCCTGACGAGGCATTTTGGGTTCGCAGATATGAGGTTTGTTATAACTAACTCAAACCGCCGTATATTTGGCAAAAAAATTGTGCAAATTCCACAGAAGATTCATAGACAAGACGGCATTTGAGTGTTACAATAGTATTAAATATGTGGCCCGCCCCGAAAAGCAGGCAGGCTGTGTATCTGCACGATTTGTAATTTCCCGACAGGAGCGTCAGGAAATTACGAAGTATTATTCAAGGAGGAACGCAAATGGATAACAGAAAATGGTTGACCATGGATGGCAACGAAGCTGCGGCACATGCGTCGTACGCATTTACCGAAGTAGCCACCATCTACCCGATCACCCCGTCTTCCGTCATGCCGGAGCATGTCGATGAGTGGGCGACCGCCGGGAGAAAGAACATCTTTGGGCAGGAGGTCCAGGTGACCGAGATGCAGTCCGAGGCTGGCGCGGCCGGCGCTTTCCACGGCTCTCTGGTTGCAGGTGCTCTTACCACCACCTTCACGGCTTCTCAGGGTCTTCTTCTGATGATCCCGAACATCTACAAGGTCGCCGGCGAGCGCCTTCCGGGCGTCCTGCATGTTTCGGCACGTGCTCTCGCAAGCCATGCGCTTTCCATCTTCGGCGATCACTCCGACGTGCTGGCCTGCCGTCAGACCGGTGCCTGCATGCTCTGCGAGTCTTCCGTTCAGGAAGTTATGGACCTTGCTCCGGTCGCCCATATGGCCGCGATCGAGGGCCGGCTCCCGTTCATTAACTTCTTCGACGGCTTCCGCACTTCTCACGAGATCCAGAAGATCCGCACCTGGGATTACGCGGACCTCGACGAGATGGTCAATCACGAGGCCATCCAGGCTTTCCGTGACGGCAGCAACAATCCGAACCATCCGCGCGAGATGGGCAGCGCCCAGAACCCGGACATCTTCTTCCAGGCTCGTGAAGCCTGCAACACGGCTTACAACGAGATGCCGGCCATCGTCCAGAAGTACATGGACAAGGTCAATGCCAAGATCGGCACGGATTATAAGCTCTTCAATTATTACGGCGATCCGGAAGCGGAATCCGTCATCATCGCGATGGGCTCGGCCAACGAGACCATCGAAGAGACGATCGAAAGACCGGCGCCAAGATCGGCGTGATCAAGGTTCGTCTGTATCGCCCGTTCTGCAACGAGGCCCTCATCGCCGCGATCCCGAAGACCGTCAAGGTCATCAACGTCCTCGACAGGACGAAAGAGCCGGGCGCCGGCGGCGAGCCGCTGTACCTCGATGTCTGCGCCGCGCTCTACGGCACCGAGTTCGCCAATGTCCCGATCCACTGCGGACGTTTCGGCCTTGGTTCCAAGGACACCAACCCGGCCGTCATCAAGGCTGTCTTCGACAACTTTGACAAGAAGTTCTTCACCGTCGGCATCGAGGATGACGTCACGAACCTCTCCCTGCCGGTCGGCGAGCAGTTTGTAGCGACGCCGGAAGGCACCGTCAACTGCAAGTTCTGGGGCCTTGGCGCGGACGGCACGGTCGGCGCGAACAAGAACTCCATCAAGATCATCGGCAACAACACCGATATGTATGCGCAGGCGTACTTTGATTACGACTCCAAGAAGTCCGGCGGCGTGACGATGTCCCACCTCCGCTTCGGCAAGAAGCCGATCAAGTCCACCTACCTCATCCGCAAGGCGGACTTCGTGGCCTGCCACAATCCGGCCTATGTCCGCAAGTTCAACATGGCTCAGGAAATCGTGGACGGCGGCACCTTCCTTCTGAACTGCGCATGGAGCGACGAGGAGCTCTCCGAGAAGCTTCCGGGCCAGATGAAGAAGTTCATCGCCACCCACGGCATCAAGTTCTACACCATCGACGGCGTGAAGATCGGTGTCGCCGTCGGCATGGGCCCGACCCGTATCAACACGATCCTTCAGTCCGCGTTCTTCAAGCTCGCGAACATCATTCCGGAGGAGAAGGCGATCCAGCTCATGAAGGATGCCGCCCAGAAGACCTATGGCCGCAAGGGTCAGGATATCGTCGAGAAGAACTGGGCTGCCATCGAGGAAGGCGCGAAGCAGGTTCACGAGGTCGTCATTCCGGAAAGCTGGAAGGATGCCGAGGATGAAGGTCTTGATTACAAGATCGTCACCGACGGCCAGAAGGATGTCATCGATTTCGTCAACAACATCCAGACCTACGTTTCCTCTCAGGAAGGCAACAGCCTCCCGGTCTCCGCGTTCATGCCGTACGTCGACGGCTCCACGCCGTCCGGCACCTCCGCTTACGAGAAGCGCGGCATCGCCGTCAACATCCCGGAGTGGAACCCGGATGCCTGCATCCAGTGCGGACGCTGCTCTTATGTCTGCCCGCACGCCGTTATCCGCACCTTCGCCCTCACGGACGAGGAAGTGGCTGCCGCTCCGGAAGGCGTCATGACCCTCCCGCTGACCGGCATGCCGCAGTACAAGTTCGCCATCGCCATCTCCGCTTACGACTGCACGGGCTGCGGCTCCTGCGCGAACGTCTGCCCGGGCAAGAAGGGCGTCAAGGCTCTCACCATGGTCAACATGGCGGCCGCTGCCGACGAGACACAGCCGTACTTCGACTATATGGTGAAGACGCCGGTCAAGAACGACGTTGTCGCGAAGTTCAAGGAAGCCACCGTCAAGGGCAGTCAGTTCAAGCAGCCGCTGCTTGAGTTCTCCGGCGCCTGCGCGGGCTGCGGCGAGACTCCGTACGCGAAGCTCATCACCCAGCTCTTCGGCGACCGTATGTACATCGCGAACGCGACCGGCTGCTCCTCCATCTGGGGCAACAGCTCGCCGTCCACGCCGTACACCACCACGCCGGAAGGCAAGGGCCCGGCCTGGGCGAACTCCCTCTTCGAGGACAACGCCGAGTTCGGTTATGGTATGTTCCTTGCCCAGAAGGCGATCCGCGAAGGCCTGAAGGCGAAGATCGAGAAGATCGCCGCCGGCGACGGTTCCGCGAAGGAAGCCGCCCAGAAGTGGCTTGACACCTATTCGAACGGCGCTGAAAATGGCGCTGCCACCGACGCGCTCATCGCCGCTCTTGAGAGCTGCGACTGCGACTGCGCGAAGGATATTCTTGCCGAGAAGGACTTCCTGTCCAAGAAGAGCCAGTGGATCTTCGGCGGCGACGGCTGGGCTTATGATATCGGTTACGGCGGCGTGGATCACGTCCTCGCTTCCGGCAGAGATGTCAACGTCATGGTCTTCGATACCGAGGTTTACTCCAATACCGGCGGACAGGCCTCCAAGGCGACCCGTACCGGCGCTGTGGCACAGTTCGCCGCTGCCGGTAAGGAGACCAAGAAGAAGGATCTGGCCGGCATGGCAATGACCTACGGTTATGTCTATGTCGCCCACATCTGCATCGGCGCGGACTACAACCAGGCTGTCAAGGCGATCGCCGAGGCGGAAGCTTATGATGGCCCGTCGCTCATCATCGCTTACGCGCCGTGCATCAACCACGGTATCCGCAAGGGCATGGGCAAGTCCATCACCGAGGAAGAGCTCGCCGTCAAGGCCGGCTACTGGTTCAACTTCCGCTACAATCCGGAACTCGCGGCTGCCGGCAAGGATGCGTTCAGCCTCGATTCCAAGGCTCCGACAGACTCCTATCAGGACTTCATCGCGGGCGAGGTCCGTTACAGCTCGCTGCGCAGCGCCAACCCGGCACACGCTCAGGAACTCCTTGAGAGGTCTGAGGCTGAGTGCAAGGAGCGCTATGAGTACCTGACGAAGCTCGTCGAGGTCTATCGCGCGAAATAATCATCTAAGCACTTAATGATTGACAATCGGCAGAAGAGGGGGGCAAAGCCTCCCTCTTCTTGGATAAAACGGAACCTGATCAAATATTTTTTTGAAAGAAGGAAAAAATATGAAAAGATTTGTCAGTTTGCTCCTTGCATTGGCAATGGTGCTCTGTTCATTAGCGGGCTTTACCAGCCCCGTGCAGGCAGCCGCGGTAAACCGTCAGGTTTATGGGGGATATACGTTTACCAAGGTTTCGAATCCCGAAACAGGCTCCGGGCAGCCGGACGGCATCAACACGAACGATCTTACGGGCTTTTCCGCGAATCGTCTCAACAGCTACGCCTGGGCGGTGACGAGCCGGGGAAACAATATTTATATCGGAACGAACCGCACGCTTTTCGGATCCGCGGCTAACGCGGTTGCTGAAACTTTAAGAGGCCAGGGGATCGATCTTTCGGATGAGATGTTCGGCAAGCTGATCACCATCGCGAGCGGCGGGGATGTCCCTGTCAACTTAAACGAAACCGATTATATTCCGCAGATCATCAAGTTTGATACCGTAAGCGGAACGACAGAGGTGATCTATCAGCCCAAAACCACCGTCGGGGAAGACGGACGGCTCTATTATACGGACAAAGACGGCGCGATCGTCCCCGGGGCGGATGTTTCCTCCGAGACGGCGTCCTTCCGTTCTGTCATTCAGTTTAACGGAAATATGTACTTCGGATCCCTTGGAACGAACATGCTGCAGCTCGTCCGGGTGGATGAAAATGATCATGCGGACGTTGTGTTCCAGACCGTCGGACTGATCAGCAGTCTCCGTGCCTGCGCGGCCCACGATGACGGAGACGGAGAAACCATCTATTTCGGCGGTCAGGATACCACCTATATGACCTGGCGGAAATATCGCATGGATCATCCGGGCGAGGCCTATCCGCTTCCGATTGTCATCCGCTATCTTGACCCGGCGACAGCCGGCACGGATCATGAAGACTGGAGCGGTCTTGTCGCGGATTTCAGAGATTTCGGACAGTATTCCTACGCGACCGTTTACGCCAACGGCGGCGGCAATGTATGGGATCTGTGCAGCTACAACGGCAAGCTTTATCTGATCCTTGCCTATGACGGCGGCTGGGCCATGTTCCGCGGCGAGAAGGGCGGAGACGCTCCAAACGCCTTCGGCTGGACCTGGACGGAGATCGTAGGCCTTAACGGAAAGTATCCGCTGGCTATGAATTCGGAGGTCGGCGAGCTGAACGAACAGTACAGGGAAGCCTACAACTGCCTGAAGTATGGAAAGACTCTGAACAATGCCGGTCTTCTGGAATCCACGGCAACGCCTTATGTCTATAAGGGGAAGATGTACATCGGTTCCTTTGACAACGCCACGGCGGTTCAGTCGCAGACAATCAGCAAGGTCCTGGCCAAGCTGACCGCTCTGAAGAATTCTTCGGAGAGCGACGATACGGGGCCGACGCTGGAGCAGATCTTTGCGCCGATCTATGAGGTGCTGGCACATCCGCAGCATATCTGGGTCATGAATGAGGATGAGACGATCGAGCCGGTCGCGAGCGCGAACGAACTGCTGAGCGGAACGACCAATGATTATGTCTGGCGGTTTATCGAATACGACGGCAAGCTGTATACCGGTACGTTCGATGCTTCAACAGCCTATATTTACTACCTGAGAAATCTCAAAGACCGCGTACGCGCGCTCCTCGAAAAGGAAAAATCAACACTATCGGCAAACCTTAAGGCGCTGCTTGACGGAACCCTCTCCACGAAGCTTCGCAAGCTGTATGAAAAGGCAGAACCCTTCATCACAAAAACGAGCAATGTCGTTGTGAAATACATCGCGGCGGCGATGGTGGCCGCAGCCGGCCTGGAAGCCTTCCTTTCGGGTGAAGAGGATGAGGATCAGCTCTACGTGGAAATGGCCGGGCTGGCCGCCGCGCAGGAAGCGTATGAGGAGAAGCTTGCCGGTGACGGGGAATCCGATCCGGAGACGTCGTCGGCCGCCGGCGTCCTGAAAAAGGTGAAGGCGCTGGCCGAGTGGATGCTTAAGGCCTTTGACGTAAAAGGACTTGAGTACCTCACTAAAGCCAGAGAACTGGCGACAAATGCGGAAAACGGCTTTGATCTGTTTGTGACTGAGGACGGCGAGCACTGGGAAAAGATCGTCGGCAACGGCTGCGGCGACCCCTATAATTACGGAGCCAGGACATTTACGATCTGCAATGACGAGCTTTACATTGGAACGGCGAATCCCTATTACGGAGCCCAGCTTTGGAAGGTCACGGAGGGGATCGTGAAAGAGGCCGCGACGGTGACAAAGGAGCCGGCCGCGGTTACCGGAAAGGTCTACAAGGCTAAGGCGCAGAATCTCGTGAAGCCGGGTAAGGCCCAGGGCGGTACGATGGTTTATGCGCTTGGCGACGATCCGGAAGCCGTCGCGAGTGAAGCCTGGCAGACGAAGGTTCCGTGCGGCACGGACGCCGGCGAATATTCGGTATGCTGGAAGGTCCTTGGGGATGAGAATCATCTGGATGCGCCCGGCGGGACGATCGCAGTCACGATCGGCAAGGCGAAGGCGAAGATCTGTCTGAAGAACTCCGCAAAGACGTATACGGTCAAATCCGTTAAGAAGAGTGAGAAGACCTTCAGCATCGGGCCTTCCGTGAACTCGAAGGGCGATCTGTCGTGCGAAACCGTTAAGTACTATAGCAAAGCTTCCAAGAAGTATTTAACCTTTGACGCGGAATCGGGAAAGGTGACCGTACAGAAAGGAACCCCGAGGGGGATCTACGCGGTCAAGGTAAAGGTTTCCGCGCAGTCGACCGACAATTATAAGGCGGCATCGCTGACAAAGTATATCAAGGTTGTGGTACTGTAAGCCGCAGGCTTGCGGGAGACAATTTTGAGGGGGCTGCGAAAGCAGCCCCCTCTTTATTTCATGGCTATTTTCATGAGCTTTTTTCGCTCGTACATGGCCTCGTCGGCTTTTTGAAGAAGACTGCCGACATGGTCGCCGGAGCCGGGTACGAAGTCCGCGCTGCCGACCGCCGCCGTAACGCGCTCCCAGGGCGGCAGCGCATCGTTCTCCAGGTTCTTTCGGAAAACCTCGTTGAGGAGCCGGATCAGCTCCTTGCGAGCTTCAAAGTCATCGTCCTCGAGGATCGCGATAAATTCGTCGCCGCCCACGCGGTAAATGGCGGAATGCGGGAACGCAAGACATACCGCCTGTGTGAGCGTTTTTATGCTGACATCGCCCTTTTCGTGTCCGTAGGTATCGTTGATCGTCTTCAGATTATTC
The DNA here is from genome assembly GCA_902779245.1 of uncultured Lachnospiraceae bacterium. GTDB lineage: Bacteria > Bacillota > Clostridia > Lachnospirales > Lachnospiraceae > Chordicoccus. The sequence goes on from CACZBB010000105.1 coordinate 11,791, forward strand.
ATGTCGATCATCACGATACAGAAGGGATGATCGCTTTCATTTAACCGCTGAGCGTCCAGGGCAAAGGCTCTTTTGTTGAAAACCTTGGTCATCGAATCCACATTAGCCACGCGGTCCAGCTGCTCCGCATGCTCACGCGCCGAGATCAGATCCTTGGTCGTTTTTTCGAGGTTTTCAATATATCCGTTGATATCCGATTCCATGCGAACCATCGAATCCGCAAGGATGCCGATCTCGTCGTCTCGGCGAATGTTCAGCTCCGAAAAAATCTTTCGGTTGGCGGCGTACTGCCAAGCCGCGTTCGAAAGCTTATTGATCGGTTTGACAATGTGGCGGTTGACCAGCCAGATAATGATCAGGCAGAAGATAACCGTGACGACGAGGAAAGCGACCGAGGAGTACAACAAAAATCTCCGTTCCTGCTCAACAATGGTATTCATATCAATGTCCAGAGTGGCTAAGGCGACCACATTATTCTGATCGTCAAAGATCGGCATGCCGGTGCAGATAATCCAGCCATACTCGGGCGTGTTGGTTATGTTCGGCCGCGCTCCGGCTTCCGGATGCTCCGGCGACATGGCCGAGGTGTCATAGATCGGGTCAATACAGCCGATCGGACAGGGTTCCGCGTTGTCGGCGTCCACCAGATAAATATAGCAGGAGTTTTCTGCGTCCAGCCAGACCAGATAGAGACAATTTACGTCCACGACATTTTGCATGCGTTTCAGGTCTGCCAGCAGGGCCTGATACTCCGGCATCTTTGCCACGGGCGTGAAATGCGAGCAATATTCCTCAAATTCCGGCGTCCCCCACTGATCGCTCATGACCTTGTGGTCGATACCGTCATAAATCTCCCTTACCGCGCGCTGAACCGGAAGCACCAGTTCGGCATCGAGCTCCTGCGCGACCAGACTCGCGATGTCAACGGAGCGGGCTCCGTACTGCGATTTTATGACATCCTGAATCCCTCGATAAAAGATTAAGATAGCCGACAAGCCGATTATCGCCGAAAAACCTACCGAAAACAGAATTGTCCGTTTTCGCAGAGAAAACTTTTTCTTTTTCATCAGTGACCCTACCCGTATCCGGCAATTGAGCGATGACCTGAACGATCCTTCGACAGAAAAAAGTCAGGCTGGACATCATGGCAAATGGATTCTTATGAAAAAGCGAAAATACACAGCCATCCGTGAGTCAGGCTTTTACATCAGAATCTTATGATTAGTTTAGCAATTACAGATTCATTTGTCAACAAATGCGTCAATTTGTTTCTGGTCACACGGTGACCAGAAACGCAGGTCAGCGACAAACGATAATA
>CACZBB010000106.1 GCA_902779245.1 uncultured Lachnospiraceae bacterium
CTGTGTAAAACGAGCGGATTTCGAATGTCGGTAGGATTGCGAGAGTGCGAAAGCACGAAGCAATCCGTGAATCGGGTGTTTTGACACCCGAACCAATATATCTAAGTTTTACCTGTGCTTCGCAGACTGCTTCTGAAAAACCTTCTGTCATTCTGAGAGAAGCGAAGGATTTCACAAACCGCTCTTAAAAGCCTTCTGTCATTCTGAGCGAAGCGAAGAATCTCAGATGTCCGGATCCCCAATACAAGAGATTCTTCGTCGCTTCGCTCCTCAGAATGACAAGACCTGATGATCCGGCCGCAAACTATGAGTAACGAGGTATTTATTTATCGTTCGCCGCGACAACGCCCGGAAGATCCTTGCCCTCAAGGAACTCAAGGGAAGCGCCGCCGCCGGTGGAGATGTGGCTCATCTTGTCGCCGAAGCCGAGCTGGTTGACAGCCGCCGCCGAGTCGCCGCCGCCGATGATGGTGGTCGCCTCGGTGTCCGCGAGAGCCTTCGCGACAGCGATCGTGCCCGCGGCAAGGATCGGGTTCTCGAAAACGCCCATCGGGCCGTTCCATACGACCGTCTTCGCGCTCTTCACGGCATCCGCGTAAAGCTCGCGGGTCTTCGGGCCGATGTCCATGCCCATCTTGTCGGCCGGCATCGCGTCCGCGGCCACCACTTCCGTGGCGATCTCGGCATCGATCGGGTTCGGGAACTCCGCCGTGACAACCGTGTCGACCGGCAGATACAGCTTCTTGCCAAGGCTCTCGGCCTTCGCGATCATTTCCTTGCAGTAATCGATCTTGGTCTCGTCGCAGAGAGACTTGCCGATCTCATAGCCCTTCGCCTTCAGGAAGGTATAGGCCATGCCGCCGCCGATGATGAGCGTGTCGCACTTCTCAAGCAGGTTGGAGATAACATTGAGCTTGTCCGCGACCTTCGCGCCGCCAAGGATCGCAACAAACGGACGGACCGGATTGTTGACGGCGTTGCCGAGGAAGTCGATTTCCTTCTGCATCAGGTAGCCGACAGCGCACTCATCGATAAATGCTGTTACGCCGACGTTGGAGCAGTGCGCGCGGTGCGCGGTTCCGAAAGCGTCGTTGACAAATACGTCCGCGAGGGAAGCGAGATCCTTGCTGAACGCCTCGCCATTCTTGGTCTCCTCAGCGCGGAAACGGGTATTCTCCAGCAGAACGACATCGCCGTCCTTCATCGCTGCGACTGCGGCCTTGGCGTTATCGCCAACAACCACGTCGTCCGCTGCAAACTTGACTTCCTGGCCAAGCAGCTCGGAAAGACGGGCTGCGACCGGCGCGAGGGAAAGCTCCGGCTTCGGAACGCCCTTCGGCTTGCCGAGGTGGCTGCAAAGGATGACCTTGCCGCCATCGGCGATCAGCTTCTTGATCGTCGGCAGCGCGGCGACCAGACGGTTCTCGTCGGTGATCACGCCGGCCTTAAGCGGGACGTTGAAGTCGCAGCGGCAGAGCACTCTCTTGCCGGCCACATTGATGTCGTCTACGGATTTTTTGTTAAGCATGGGTATCAATCCTCCTTTGTCTTGGAATTTAAAATGAAAAGAAGGGTCCGGTCCTTTATAACCGGACCCTTCCAGGTCTTTTAACCGATAACTTCGACATTTTCAAAAAACTCCGCATGACTTCGCGCTTTGCGCTTCCGTCATACATTCGCAGAGCACGGCTTTTTCAAAATTATTTGGAGATAAGCTCGCCGAAGTACTTGATGGTCCTGCACATATTGGATGTGAAGGAGTTCTCATTGTCATACCAGGAAACAACCTGAACCTCGGTCTTGCCTTCGCCGGCCGGAAGAGCCATGGTCTGGGTAGCATCGAACAGAGAACCATAGGTCATGCCGACGATGTCACGGGAAACGATCGCGTCTTCGTTGTAGCCGAAGGACTCGTTCGCGGCAGCCTTCATAGCTTCGTTGATCTGAGCGACCGTGACGTTGCCGTCAACAACAGCCGTAAGGATCGTGGTGGAGCCGGTCGGAACCGGGACACGCTGAGCGGAGCCGATGAGCTTGCCGTTCAGTTCCGGAACAACAAGGCCGATCGCCTTCGCGGCGCCGGTGCTGTTCGGGACAATGTTCTCGGCGCCGGCACGGCCGCGGCGCTTGTCGCCCTTCCTGTGCGGGCCATCGAGGATCATCTGATCGCCGGTGTAAGCATGGATGGTAACCATGATGCCGGATTCGATCGGAGCAAGGTTGTTGAGAGCCTTGGCCATCGGAGCAAGGCAGTTCGTGGTGCAGGAAGCGGCGGAGATGATATGATCATCCGCGGTCAGCTTCTCATGGTTCGTGTTGTAAACGATCGTCGGAAGGTCGTTGCCAGCCGGAGCAGAGATGATGACATACTTCGCACCTGCGTCGATGTGAGCCTGGGACTTCGCCTTGGAGCAATAGAAGCCCGTGCACTCAAGGACGACATCGATATCCAGAGCCTTCCACGGAAGGTTCGCGGCCTGAGCCTCTTTGTAGATCTCGATCTCAGTCCCATCGACGATGATGGAGTGATCCGTGCAGGAGACCTTGTCCGCGAGAGCATACTTACCCTGCGAAGAATCATACTTCAGAAGATAAGCAAGCATGTCGGGGCTGGTGAGGTCGTTGATGGCGACGATCTCGAATCCCTCAGCACGGAACATCTGGCGGAAGGCCAGGCGACCAATACGACCAAATCCATTAATAGCAACTTTGACTGCCATAATCGTGAATCCTCCTATAAAAATATTAGTTTGGAAGCGGGTTACTAACCTGTTCTTATTGTACTCAACTTTGCACAGAATTACAAGGAGTTTTTACAGTTTTTTTGTCATATCTATTAAATTTTTATGACCTGACGCCTCAAAGCCCCGGAAAATGGCATTTTCCAATGAAAAATGCGGTATCCTGCCCGGAAAAACGGGGATTTTTCATCAGTCCAGGCCGACCATCACCGGCTGATGCCTCTCATAATACGTTACGGCCGTGAAGCCAAGCTCCCGAAGAAGCTCCATCGCCCGACGGCAGTTCGTCCCCAGATCCTTCGCCGTGTGCGCGTCCGCGCCGATCGTGACCAGCTCGCCGCCCAGCTCCCGGTACCTGCGGAGGATGGCCGGCTCCGGGTTCGGCTGTCGAAGCGCCTTCCGGTACCCCGCCGTGTTGATCTCCAGCGCCTTCCCCCGCGCGATCAGGATGCGCAGGATCTCGTCGATGATATCCCCAAACCTCTGATAGCTCGGAAACGGCTTCTCGCTTTCCCCGTAGCGAGTGACATAGTCAAGATGCCCCAGCGAATCAAAATCCTCGAACACCCGGACATTTTCCAGCGTCTCCTCGAAATACTGCCGGTACACATCGGCCGCGTCCCGCCCGGCAAAGGCCTCCGGATAATACGGGTCGTATTCCCCGACCAGATGGAGCGAGCCGATCGCATAATCCAGCGGGTATCTGTCAAGCAGCGCTTTGTACCGCTTCGGCAGATGCGGCTGCATGCCGAGCTCGACGCCGGCGAGGATGCGGACCTGCCCGCCGTACCTCTCCCGGATCCCGGCGATCTCCGCCAGGTATTCGTCAACGTTAAAATCAAAATAAATGCCTTCCAGCGGAAAGTCATAATCGATATGGTCGGTAAAGCAGAGAACCCCGATCCCCGCACGGATCGCCGCCTCGGCAATATTTTCCATCGACTCCCCCGAGTCCGCCGAAAAATGGCTGTGTACATGTGTGTCGATCAGCATCCTGCTCCTCCTCTCAAAAGCGTACCGGGAAAAGACCTTCCCGGAAAAACGGCTGAAGCTTCGCAGCCCGAAAACGCAACGTGCCGGTGCGGCAGCGTGAACGTGAAATGAAAAAGGAGGAAGAGCGCCTGCTCTTCCTCCCTGCTAACCTTTTGCCTTCCTTGTAAAGCAAGCTTTACTTGGCGTACTCGACCGCGCGGCTTTCACGGATCACGCTGACCTTGATCTGGCCCGGATACTCGAGCTCGGCCTCGATCTGCTTTGCGATATCCCGCGCAAGAAGCACCATATCCGAATCGCTGACCTGCCCCGGCACGACCATGACACGGACCTCGCGGCCGGCCTGGATCGCGAAGGACTTCTCGACGCCCTTGAAGCTGTTGGAGATCGTCTCCAGCTGCTTGAGCCGGTTCGTGTATGTGTCCAGCGACTCCCTGCGCGCGCCCGGCCTTGCGGCAGAGATCGCGTCGGCAGCCTGCACGAGACACGCGATCAGCGACTTCGGCTCCACATCTCCGTGATGCGCCTCCACCGCGTTAACGATCGTCTCATTTTCCTTATACTTACGGCAGAGATCCGCGCCGATCTGCACATGCGAGCCCTCCACCTCGTGATCGATGGATTTGCCGATGTCGTGCAGAAGGCCGGCGCGCTTCGCCAGCCGGACATCCAGCCCGCATTCACCGGCCAGAAGCCCGCAGAGCTCCGCAACCTCGATGGAATGCTTCAGCGCGTTCTGCCCGTAAGACGTGCGGTAGCGCATCCTGCCAAGGAGCCGGATCAGCTCCGGATGCAGATTGTGCACACCTACGTCATAGGCAGCCTGCTCGCCCTCCTCGCGCATCTGGTTCTCGACTTCCTTCCGTGCCTTCTCGACCGTCTCCTCGATTCTTGCCGGGTGAATACGGCCATCGACGATGAGCTTCTCGAGCGCAATACGGGCCACCTCCCGGCGGACCGGGTCAAACCCCGAGAGAACAACCGCCTCCGGCGTGTCGTCGATGATGAGATCCACGCCCGTCATCGTCTCGATGGTCCGGATATTCCGGCCCTCGCGCCCGATGATCCTGCCCTTCATCTCATCGCTCGGAAGCTGCACCACCGAGATCGTCGACTCAGAGACATGGTCAACCGCGCACCGCTGAATGGAGCTGACGACGTATTCCTGCGCCTTTTTATCGGCCTCGTCCTTCGCCTTCTCCACAAGCTCCCGATAGAGCTTCGCGACATCGACGTTGACATCATCCCGGATCTGCTTAAGCAAAAGCTCCCTGGCCTCCTCGGTGGTCATGCCCGCGACACGCTCCAGCTCGCGCTGGGTCTCCTCGCGGCACTGATCAATCTCCAGAAGCCTCTTCTTCTGCTCTTCCTCTTTTGCTGCAAATTCCGCCTCGCGCTTCTCCATAGCGTCGGTCTTACGGTCCAGCGCATCTTCCTTCGTCTGGATCCGTCGTTCCTGCTTGGTGATTTCCGCCCTTCTCTCTTTGATCTCACGGTCAACTTCGTTCTTCGCCGCAAGCGACTGTTCCTTCACCTCGAGTAGGGATTCACGTTTCTTGCTCTCCGCCGTCTTGATCGCCTCGTCGATAATGACGCGCGCCTTCTCCTCAGCGGTGCCGACCTTCTCGGCATCCTCCTGCGTCTTTTTAGCAATAGCGGCTTTCCACGTGATCGGAAGTGCGATGGCCAGAATCACCAGACAAATGATGATGGTTATGATTACTGGCATCATGTAAGGAGCACCTCCTATATTTAGTTTTCATTGTACGAAAATACAATACTGTAATCATATAATTTTTTTCAAAAACTGTCAAGAACGAATCCTAACTTGTTTGCTCGTTACTGTTCACCCGTTACAAGTCACTCCCGTGCCAAACACTCGCTGTTTGGCATGGACTATTTTCTGTACACTGAGGCGTGCCATCTGCCGCGTTGTCGTCAGTCAGCGATGCCACCGTCCTTTAGGGCAGGTGGCCGGCTCGGGTGCGAACCGTAACTGCGGCTCCTGATTTATTAATACGGATTTTTCCTTTTTCTTGAAAACTTTCCTGACAGATGTTACTATCTTATATAATGTAGTGAAATATTCGGTGAATTCCTTCTGGAGTACTTGAATCATGAAGATCATATTCTTTGACCTTTGCGCGATCCCCAATTTCCTTCTGATCCTGATCACCTTTTTCAGGAGAAGGCTGGCCAGATATCCGGCCTACCGTATGTTCTTCTTCCTGACTTTTTTTTTCTTACTCTGCAGCATCCTGAACATCTCGATGGAGTTTATCGTCAATCCGACACCGCTCTCCCAGGCCGAGGTCGTTCTGGGCATGCTGATCTCTTTTTGCTACAAATGGCTCCGCAACGGCAGCATGGTCATTTATCTGCTGTTCATTTTTTCCATTACCCGGACGGAGCACAGATTCCGGAAAATGACAGCCCGTCTTATTCTCTGGGCACCGAACGCGGTTCTGGTCTTCCTTCTTATTCAGAATTTCTTTACCGGAAATGTCTTTACGGTGACCGCCGAGGGCGGGTATGCCCGCGGTCCTCTGCTTATGGTCTTTTACCTGGTGACCGCTCTCTACGCGATCACCGGCGTTGCCTTCTGCCTTAGCTGCAGGCGGTTCCTGTCCACGTCGAAGCTTCTTTCGCTTCTCTTGGTCTTTCTCCTGCTTGCCGTTTCCATAACCATTCAGATGCTGCTGCCCAGCTACATGGTCGAGATGTTTCTCACCTCCATCGGACTGCTGATGCTCATGCTCCTTGTGGTGCGGCCAGAAGAAGCCATCGACTCCTCCGTCGGCTGCGGAAGCTGGCAGTCCTTCCAGAACGACCTCCACGTCATGCTCTATACCCGCAGCAGGCTCCGGATCAGCGTTCTTCATCTTCCGAACGCTCATGAAATACGAAACTATCTGGGCGACCAGCAGTACTTCGCCTTCATCCGCCAGGTCCTTGACGCGATGCAGGCGTATACCGAAAGCCAGCATGTAAACTGCAGGTTTTATTTCGAGCATCCCGGCAACATTTATCTGATCATGGACGAGGACGAGCCGGATCTGGAGGTCATCACTAAAGAATGCCTGATGGCGGCGAAGGATACCGTCCGGAGGATCGGTTTCCGGGTGGTCCGCTTCAATCCCCTTGTCTGCCTGATCCGGTGTCCCGAGGATCTGTCGCAGGAATATGAGATCATCAAGCTCTGCCACCGCTTTCAGACACTCGGCTCCGGAAATAAAACCTGGTTCAAGGCCTCCGAGATCGTCCGGTCAAGAGACTTTGCCATCGAGAACGACATCGAGGATATTCTGGTGCGGGCGATCCAGGACAGTTCCCTGCAAATGTATTATCAGCCGATCTATGATCTGCATAAACACAAATTCCGCTCGGCGGAGGCTCTGGCCCGGATCGTTGACAG
>CACZBB010000107.1 GCA_902779245.1 uncultured Lachnospiraceae bacterium
CATATGGTGAGAACGCCGGGGCGGCCGTCGAGGCGGCTTCCGGGGAGGTACTGCGGATTGACCAGCTCCTCTCGGTCGGCATCGGGACAAGCGACATATGCCGACTGAACCGGGAAGGAACCGCGAAGGTCTCCGAGGATGCCCGCGAGCTCATCCGCCGGGGTATTGAGGTTGGCGGGAGCGTCGGCGGGGCCTTCGACATCACCGTATATCCGCTCATGGAGGCCTGGGGCTTCACGAATGGGACGTACCGCGTGCCGGAGGCTGCGGAGATCGCGGAGCTGCTCTCGAACATGGGCGCGGACAAGGTGGCCGTGGACGGAAATACGGTGCGGCTCTCGGAAGGGACGAAGATTGACCTCGGCGGGATTGCCAAGGGATATACGTCCGGGCGGCTTATGGAGATTTTTTCTTCGTACGGCGTGGACGCGGCCCTGGTCTCGCTGGGCGGGAACGTGCAGACCTACGGAAAAAAGACCAACGGCGAGAACTGGAGGATCGCCATCCAGGACCCGGAGAAGTCGGGAAAGTACCTTGGCGTCCTGTCCTGTCACGATCTGGCGGTCATCACCTCCGGCGGCTATGAGCGTTATTTTGAGGAGGACGGCACAACCTACCACCATATTTTGGATCCGGCCAATGGCCGGCCGGCCAATGCGGGCCTCCGTTCGGTGACCGTCGTGAGCCGTGACGGGACGCTGGCGGACGCGCTCTCGACTTCTCTTTACGTGCTTGGACCCGAGAAGGCGGCCGCGTACTGGAAAGAGCATTCCGGCGACTTTGGGTACATTCTGGAGAAGGACGACGGGACGCTGCTCGTTACCGACAACCTCGCGGACAGCTTCAGCACGGAGCGGAAGATCGAGGTGGTGAGTCGGTGAGCCGACGGGGGAGCCGCGATGAGTATCAATATATCACGGGAAAAAAAGAACCCGTCGGAAAAGATGATCTTCCTTGCAAGCCCTTGCACAAACAAAACGGCTTGGAACCAAGGAGTTCCAAGCCGTTGTAAAAGGTATTCAATGCGGAAGAAGGGACTTGAACCCTCACGACTGCAATAGTCACTAGATCCTTAGTCTAGCTCGTCTGCCAGTTCCGACACTTCCGCGAACCAACAAAATGCATTATAATCGCCGAACCGGGATTTGTCAATGTAATTTTTCATTTTTTTATGTTCGAATTTAAATACAATCCGTCCGGGCGCGCGGCGACCGAAGAAATACGGAAATCCTTTATGTTTTTTGTTGTATCTTCCTTCCAAAATGTTTTATACTGTCTGTAGGAACAAAGAAAGCGCGGGGGAAGCGGCGGCCAGCCTGTTTCCCGGATCCGGAAGAACCGCAGATGGGCGGTTTGCATGAGAAGAAAGGAGCGGAATCATGAAGTTTTTACTTTGCAGGAAATGCGGAAACATGGTAGGGCTGATCGCGAAGGGCACCTGCCCGGTGAAATGCTGCGGAGAGCCTCTGGAGGAGCTGGTGCCGAACACGACGGATGCCGCGAACGAAAAGCACGTGCCGGTGGTGGAAAAGGACGGGAACATCGTCCGCGTGAAGGTCGGAGCGGCGGCGCATCCGATGCTTGAGGCCCATTACATTACCTGGATCGCCCTGGAGACGAAAAAGGGCATGCAGAGGAAGCCGCTTGCGCCGGGTCAGGCTCCGGAGGCTTCCTTCGCCCTCACGGAGGACGATGAGGCGGTCGCGGCCTACGAATACTGCAACCTCCACGGGCTGTGGAAAGCCGAGGTCTGAGCAAACCGGTAAGACGCCGGGGACGCTGGCGATTAAACCAAAAATGACGAAAAAAGCAACACTTTTTTTGAACAATTTGTCAAACCTTTAAGAACATCCCTTTGACGCGGGATAAAGTGTGGATTTTTTTCGTAATATATGGTATTCTATGTCGAAACGAACAAACCAGACGTTTTGTTCGTTTCGTTTCTTTATACGAAACCGTCAATAGAGTTTTGGCGGTTTATGACAGAAGGCGAAAATGCCGGAGAGCCTGCGGTGCCGCACAACGCGGCGCGGGGCTCCGGCTCGCGCAAGAATCGAAACAAGGAGGAACCTATGTCAGGATTTGGCTTGAAAGTGACCCCCGAAATCGAAAAACTGAGCGCTCTGTGTGTGGAGAATTCCAGCTTTGAGCCGAGTTTATATGTGAAGCACGATGTCAAGCGAGGTCTTCGCGATATCAACGGCGCCGGCGTTATTGCCGGTCTGACCGCCATCTCCGAAATCAACTCTTTCCGCATGATCAACGGCGAGAAGGTTCCGATCGAAGGCGAGCTTTTTTATCGGGGCATCCACATCAACGACCTGACCCGCGGGTTTACGTCCGAAGGACGCTTCGGCTTCGAGGAAACGGCCTATCTTTTGCTTTTCGGAAAGCTTCCGAACCGGACGGAGCTGGAGGATTTCCGGGTGCTGATCGGCCAGAACCGGAACCTGCCGCGGAATTTTGTCCGGGATGTCATCATGAAAGCGCCGAGCCGCGATATCATGAATTCTCTGGCAAAATCGGTTCTGACGCTGGCTTCCTACGATAAGCAGGCGGACGATACGTCTCTGCCGAATGTTCTCAGGCAGTGCCTGGGGCTTATCGCCTCCTTCCCGATGCTCGCCGTCTACGCCTATCATGCCTTCAACCACTACGAGCGCGGCAAGAGCCTGTACATTCACAAGCCGTCGAAGTCAAAATCCACGGCGGAAAACCTCCTGCGTCTCCTTCGCCCCGACAAATCCTACACGCAGCTTGAGGCCCGGGTCCTTGACCTGGCGCTTGTTCTCCACATGGAGCACGGCGGCGGCAATAACTCCACCTTCACGATGCACGTGGTCACTTCCTCGGGAACGGATACGTATTCAGCGGTGGCGGCTTCCCTGGCTTCCCTTAAAGGGCCCAAGCACGGCGGGGCCAATATCAAGGTGGTGGAGATGTTCGAGGATCTCCGCAACAATGTTTCGGATCTCCATGACGATGATCAGATCCGCGCTTATCTGATGAAGCTGCTGAACAAGGAAACCTTCGATAAAAAGGGCCTGATCTACGGCTTCGGCCACGCGGTCTACTCGGTTTCCGACCCCCGCGCGAAAATCTTCCATAAATATGTGAAGACGCTGGCGGAGGAAAAGGGACTGGACGAGGATTATGATCTTTACAGCCGGGTCGAGCGTCTGGCGCCGCAGGTCATTGCCGAGAAGCGGCGGATCTATAAAGGTGTTTCGGCAAATGTTGACTTTTATTCGGGGCTTGTGTACGGTATGCTCGGGCTGCCGCATGAGCTGTACACCCCGATCTTTGCGATCGCGCGTATCGTCGGCTGGAGCGCCCACCGGCTGGAGGAGCTGATCAATATGGACAAGATTATCCGCCCGGCCTATGTGAGCACCGCTTTCCGGCAGGACTACGAGCCGCTGGAGCTTCGAGGCAAGGAGATCGACGAAAAGACCGACCAGCTTTACGATTGATCATTTTCGGTCACACGGTGACCCTGCAAGAGGTGAATAAGGATGACACATGTGATAATTGAGGGCTTTATGGGCTCGGCGAAAAGCCAGGTAGCGAAGGCTGTCGCTGAAAAGATGCGTCGGCCGTTCATCGATCTGGATCGGATGGTCACGGAAAGACTTCGAATGCGGGCAAGAGAGGTGTACGAGCGCTTCGGAGAGTCCTTTTACCGGGCTTCCGAGAGCGTGGAGCTGGGCGAGCTGGCGGAAGCGGAAGCGCCCTGCGTGATCGTGCTGGGAAGCGGCGCCGTCCTGCTCCCGCGGACGGTCGATATCCTGCGGAAGATGGGCAATGTGTATTATCTCCATGTGGAGCGCCAGAACCTTGTTGCCCGTCTCGCGAAGGCGGATAAGCACGCCTGGGTGCGCAGCGGCAACCTCGAAGAGCGCGTAAACAAGATGCTGGATGAGCGGGAGGAGTGCTACGAGGCGGCGGCGGACGTAACGCTGAAGACGGATAACATGACCATTGCGGAGATCGTCGATGCCATTGTTTCCCGGGAGATGCCGCAGAAAGCTTGACGGGAAGGAATCCGGTTTTGCGCATAAAAAAAGGGCAGGGGGCGTCAGGTGCCGTCCTCTGCCCTTTCCTTTATAAGGTAAGACCGGGCGTTTCGCGTTGCGGGATCCCGGATCAGCCGTTCGGAAAGACCGCGCGGCGGACCGTATCCACCGGCATTTCCCGCCCGGTCCAGATGCGGAAGGACTCCGCGCCCTGGTAAAGGAGCATCGAGAGGCCGTTTGCGGTTCTGCAGCCGGCCTTTTTTGCGTCCGCAAGGAGCGGTGTCGTCCGGGGATTGTAAATAATATCGAAAACCGAGAGACGCTCGGGAAGCTCGATGCCGTCCGGGAGCGGAGAGTAATCGGCCATCGGCGTATTGGCCATGCCGACGCTCGTCGCGTTGATCAGGACCTGCGAGGAGCGAACCGCGTTCCTGACAGCGCCGAAGTCCGAGAGCGGGAAAAAATCGATCTTCGTTTTCGCGCTTCCGGCAAGCCGTTCCTTAATCTCCGTCATACGGCGGCAGGAAGCTTCCTGATGATAGAAAACACGGACGGAGGCAGCCGCTTCCAGGGCGCAGGCGATCAGGATGGAAGCGGCCGCGCCGCCGGTGCCAAGAAGCGTCAGGTCCGCGCCCAGGACCGGAAAACCCTCATCGCGCATGGCAAGGAGAAAACCGTCTCCGTCCGTCGTATAGCCATGCAGCACGCCGTGCTCGTTCCGCACCGTGTTCACGGAGTGCCCGATCCGCGCACTGTCCGAGAGAACCTCGCAGAGGTGAAACATGGCGGTCTTGTCCGGCATTGTGACATTCCAGCCGGCCGCTCCCTCGCGCTTCAGCCGGTTGACGACGGCGGGAAGATCGGCCTCCGGGACGTCCAGCAGACGATACTCGGCTTCTGTGTGAAGAGCGCGGAATGCGCAGTTATGCATGGCCGGTGACAAGCTGTGATCAACCGGCGAGCCAAGAAGATAGTATTTTTGCATACGAGTCTCCTTCCGTTGATAAAAGCAGATTCCGAAAAAGACTTAACCAATATACCATAAAGGGGAGAAAATGAAAACATTCTCTGTTAAAAATTTGGAAATTGGCTCGGGGCTTCCGAAAATCGCGGTCCCGGTGCAGGGAAAGACCCCGGCGGAGCTGATTTCCCGTGCTTTACTGGCGGAACCGGCCGCGGATCTTCTGGAGATCCGGCTGGATGGCTTAAGAGACCCGGGGGATGAGGCCGCGCTCCGCTCCCTTTCGCGGGGGCTTCGCGAGGCGGTCAGGCTTCCGCTTCTTTTTACGCTTCGGACAGCCTCCGAGGGCGGAGAAGCCGCGCTTTCGGAGGAAGCGTACGCGTCCGTCCTCCGCTTCCTTCTCCGCGAATGCCGGCCGGATCTTCTGGACGTGGAATTTCTGCGTATGGAGGCGAAAAAGCTTCTCCTGGAAGCCCGGGAGCTCGGTATACCGACGGTCGCTTCCTTCCATGATTTCCGAAAAACGCCGGAGCCCGCGAAGATCGGAGAGCTGTTTCGGCAAATGTCGGCGGCGGGGGCTTTTGCGGCGAAGGCGGCCGTGATGCCGGAGCGTGAGGCGGATGTGGAGTCCGTGCTTTCCGCCGCTCTTTCGCTGAAAAAAACGATGGACATTCCCTGGCTGCTGATCGCGATGGGGGAATCCGGAAGGATCACGCGATACGGCGCGGAGCAGATGGGCTCCTGCCTTACCTTCGGCGCGGCCGGGGACGCGAGCGCGCCGGGGCAGATTGATGCCGGCGAGCTTCGGGAGATCCTGCGAAGGCGCCACGAGGGGAAGGAGGATATCTTTCTGATCGGATTTATGGGCGCAGGCAAAAGCCGGATCGCGCGTGAGCTGTCGGCGATGACCGGATGGAAGGTTTTCGAGGCCGACCGGCGGATCGAGGAGCTTTGCAAACGCACGATCCCGGAGATCTTCAGGGAGAGCGGGGAGGCTTATTTTCGAAAAAAGGAACGGGAGGTTCTGGATAGCCTGTTTCGGGAAGGCCGCTGTGTCGTTTCCTGCGGCGGCGGGATGGCTCTTCGCGCCTCCAATGTTTTGCAGATGCAGGCTCTCGGGCATATTGTGCTTCTCCGTGCGCGCCCCGAGACCATCCTGTCGCGGGTTTCCAAACACCCGGACACGCGTCCGCTTCTTGCGGGCCGGCTTTCCGTGGAAGGCATTGCCGGCCTGATGGCACAGCGGGATCCGCAATATCACCGTGCCGCGGAGATCATCGTGGACACGGACGGCCGCACACCGCGGGAAATCGCGGAAGAAATCCTGAAAAACCTTTAAAAAAGAGCCGCAACGGAGAAACTCGTTATTGCATTGTTCGATGTTTTCGTTTACAATAAAACTACTGTAACTCTTAAGGAGGTTTTTCCATGATTTCAGCAGGTGATTTTAAAAACGGTCTGACGCTCGATATGGACGGTCAGGTCATGCAGATTGTTGAGTTCCAGCATGTTAAGCCGGGCAAGGGCGCGGCTTTCGTTCGCACGAAGCTGAGGAACGTGATCAATGGCGGCGTGGTTGAGAAGACTTTCCGCCCGACGGAAAAATTCCCGGCAGCCAGGATCGACCGCAAGGATCAGCAGTATCTCTATAACGACGGGGATCTTTATTATTTCATGGATCCGGAGACCTTTGATCAGCTCATGATCAACAAGGACGTTATCGGCGACGCCATGAAATTCGTCAAGGAGAACGACACGGTCAAGGTTTGCTCCTACAATGGTTCCGTTTTCTCGGTCGAGCCCCCGCTCTTCGTTGAGCTGGAGATCACTGAGACCGAGCCGGGCTTTGCCGGCAACACCGCGCAGGGCGCGACCAAGCCCGCAACCGTTGAGACGGGCGCCACGATTCAGGTGCCGCTTTTCGTCAACATTGGCGATAAGGTCAAGATCGACACGCGGACTTCCGAATATCTTTCCAGAGCATAATACGCAAGCCTCCCCGGATCCGGGGAGGCTTCGTAATTTTCTGATACTTTTTTCGAAGTTTAGGAGCTGTCACGAAATAAAATGTACAGATTGCGTAGGATATTTTTCCGAGGGCAAGGAAGAAAGCCGAAGTCGTAGCGGGCTACGACAAGGTTTT
>CACZBB010000108.1 GCA_902779245.1 uncultured Lachnospiraceae bacterium
TGAATCTGGTGATAGGGGACACTTTCGTTCACGCGGCAATTGATGGTCCTGCCGGCAAGAAGCTGCTCAAAGCTCTCATTTGCCTCATTCGTCTTTCCTAAGAAACCATGGATAAGATTCTGGGACGTTTCCGAGGTGCTTGGCCAGTAGCTTTCCGGTCCCATCGCTTCACTGTAGGAACCATCCTTGAGCGAGCTGACGTACCGCATCACGTCCCAGGGGCAGTACATCCGTTCCCGGCCGAAGAGGTAGCCGTCATACCACTCCTCCACCTCTTCATACCTTTCCGGAAAACCGGCGTCCGCAAGAAGCTGCCGGACATCCCCATCGGTAAAGCCGATTCCGGAGGCAAAAGCCGGGGAGAGCACCGTGAAGGGAACGATATTGTTGACGCCAGTATAGGTACTGTTCTTGACCGTATAAAGACAGCCGGAAAGAAGGACCGCCTTCACGTTAGGGTTCGTCTTGCACACGAAGCTCAGCGTGCGCTCAATCATTTGCCGTACATCGTCGTAAAAGGGGGTCTCCAATGCCCTGGCCATGGGCACATCATATTCATCAATGATGACAAATGCCGGCTTCTGATAGTGCTGGTTCAGCATTTGGCAAAGCAAGTCAAGGGCCTGCTCCGTGTTTGTCTTTTTTGCTTCCTGAGCCAGAAGCTGCTCAAAAAATTTTTTATTATATCTGGCTATCTTCGGGCTCTCAAGCAGATAGTCATGATCGCCGCAGGCCTTGGAGATCGCAATCTGCAGGCTTTCAAAAACACTTTCAAAATCACTTCCAAACAATTCCTTAAGGGAAAGGAAAACAACCGGATACTGGTTCATGTACTCTCGAACCACGTCCGGGTGCTCCATGATCTTCAGACCCTGGAAAAACTCCCGGCTGTCCTGCCGGATATCCAGAAAATCCCGGAACATAGTCATGGTCATGGTTTTTCCAAACCTTCGAGGACGCGCAAAGAGGACAGAAGACTTAAAATTATCTTCTAAGAATTCTTTCAGCATCAAAGACTTGTCAACATAATAGAAACCGCCCTCCCGAAGCACACGGAAGCTGTCGACGGATTCGTTGATCTTTACCTGCATGAAGTCCCCTCCTTTCCTTGAGAGAGTACATCTGTCAGCGCTATTATAGCACATTTTCGCAGGGATTATTTGGTTTTCTAAGAGTATTTCCGCAATTTCCTCGAAGGTATTATGACGTACTATGCAGTATGCAGAAAAACAGGATTTGCTGTACTTCCGTTTTCTTGCCGTACTCTGCAGGAAAGAAGCTCAGATTCCTTTTCTAAAAGATGTCTGAATTTGCTGACAATTATTCAATGCTTCCTTCTTCTTTGCTTCTGAATAATAGCTGATACTCTTTTACTTCCTGTAGGCTTTAACATCCCTGTCAGAGTTTCCTTTCTAGCATCCACATCCTAAACTCGTGAAGCCGCATAAATACTGAAGGTTCTTCGCGAATAAATAAAACAACTCCTCACTGAATTGTGGTAAAATTGAGACATCCACGAACCAACATACCACGCCCCAGAAAGGAGTTGCTAACCATATGATAACATACAATCAGCTTGAATTGGTAGATGTTTTTAAGGAATGCCAGAATATTTTTGAGACCGACAAGCCTCAATTCCTGCATCTGCTTGAGGAAAATGTTAATCTCGACAGCTTAATCCCCCGTACATTTTCCCGGCACTACTATGCGCATACGGGGAGGCCTCGCGGATACCAGCTTATCAGCATGCTTTGGGCGTTGATTCTACAGCGGATCCTTTCGATTCCGACAGATTCCCTTCTTATCGTGTTCCTTCATTACTCTAAGAGCCTGCGCAAATTCTGTGGATTTGACAAGGTTCCGGACGCTTCGAAGATCACCCGTTTTAAGCAGGACTTCGCTGAGGATCTGGAGGATTTGTTCAAACAATTGGTGGACCTTACGGAACCCATTTGCCAGGCCATTGACGCCTCCCTCGCCAGCATGACGACATTTGACACTTCCGGTATCGAGGCCTGGGTCACGGAAAACAACCCCAAATATGCCAACTCTCTTATACGGAGACTGCAGGCCTGGAAAAAAGCCCATAACGTTGATGATTCGTACGACCCTTACAAGGCTGCCTATGCATCCATGCCCTCGTCCGCTTCCGCGAATCCGGAAATCAAGCAAATGTATATTGATGGCCATTTTTGCTACGCCTATAAGATCGGATTTGTCACCAACGGTCTTGGAATTGTTCGCCATCTGGAGTTCTATGACGAGGAGTACTACCAAAACCATGCCTGTATTGAGCGGGAGGCGAAAAAAGACTCACCGGACGAACTGAAGACCGCCGGGGACTCCAAGCTTCTCATCCCCACTCTGCGCAGCTATTTCAACGAGCATCCGCAAATCCGACCGGATGTTTTCCTGGGCGATGCGGCATTTGACAGTATCGAAATCTACACGGATCTTCTGACAGGCGAGACTTTTGGCGCCACGGTTGAAGGCAACGGAATCCATTTCAACAAGGCCTATATCCCCCTTAATTCTCGGGGTGGTCTCAAAAAACAAGACTACACCGTTAACGAGGACGGCATCCCCTGTTGCCCAAATGACCCAAGCCTTCCAATGAAGCCGGAGGGAAACACCTCAAACCTTCGTTCTGGCACCCCGACCCTCAAATTTGTCTGTCCCAAGATGAAGTGGGAGAAGGATCCAGAGACAGGGAAATACCACCGCCAATGTCATTGCGAAAATCCATGCACAAAGTCTTCGTGCGGGAGAATGATTTATGTATACCCGGAACAAGACCTTCGCGCTTATCCTGGCACCGTCCGTGGAACAGATGAATGGAAAGAAACATATAAAATACGAACCAACGTGGAACGCACCATCAACCATTTCAAGGACAGCTTCGGATTGGCCGGGCGCAAGACCCAGAACAAGAAAACGCTGCGTGCTGACCTGTACCTTTCAGGGATTACCCAACTGATTACCGTATTGCTTGCGGATAAAATCCACAGGCATGATTGCATCAGAAGCGTGAAGAGCCTGATTGCATAAGCATTCCCAAAATTGTTCACAATAGAGTTCCCATTGCCAGGCCGTATAGTGGAACGGTCTTATTTGTGTACCCAAAACCAAAATGTTCCTTCAAGAACCTCCCATTTTTGACTCGACTTTCTCTCACCTCCGAGGCTGTTAATCCCAGAATAACAAATTTTCTAACTTTTCTCCTTACTGTCAGTCACTAGTTGGGTCGTTTCGCAATCACCTAAAAAATATCATTACCCGGAGGACGATTATAATTCCGGAAGGATCGTCCGCGTCAGCCGGTGGGTGCCATTTGCCGATTCGAAGACGCGGATCTCGCAGTTTTTGGGCTTCGGACGCCAGACGATGCCATTTTTCTTATCCGTAAGATACCCGGTGAGGGCGCGGAGGATCCCGCCGTGACAGGAGACCAGGACATTTTCATAGTCCCTGGACTCGAGCTCGCGGAGGAAGGAGGCGCTGCGCTCCCTCATGGACGCGATGGTTTCGACGCCCTTCGGTGCGGGGAAGACCTCCGGCAGGGCCCAGTACAGGGTCATCGGCGGGCCCATCAGGTAGTATTTCTTCTTTTCATAGGGGCCGAAATCGGTCTCGATGATCCGTTCGTCGATGATGACCTCCTCGGGCCGGACGCCGCCGATGATCGCCCCGGTGCGGATTGCGCGGGAGAGAGGGCTTGCGTAGACCGCGTCAAAGTGCATATCGCCGATCCGGGTGCGGGCGGCTTCCGCCTGGGCGAGGCCCTTCGCGTTCAGGGGCTCGTCCGTGCGCCCCTGCATGAGACGAGCGTGGTTAAGATTGGTCTGGCCGTGACGTGTGATCCAAATATACATGACAACCTCACAAAAATAAATTCCTGTGCCTGTATGGATGCAGCTTCCAGCACCTATCATACCATATTTTTGAGGCATCCACAGAAAAAACTGCGGAATACCTGAAAATTTGTTTGTAAGCAGAGCCCGACGGCCTGCCGGAAGCTTCCGTAAATAAACCCAAAAGCTTCAAAAGGTCGTTTTGGGCTTACGGCCAGCCTCAGGAAGCCTCGGAAAATAAGCCCGAAAGCTTCAAATGGGCGTTTTGGGCTTACGGCTGGCCCCAGGAAGCTTCCGTAAATAAGCCCAAAAGCTTCAAATGGGCGGTTTGGGCTTACGGTCGGTCCCAAGAAGCCTCGGAAAATAAGCCCAAAAGCTTCAAAAGGTCGTTTTGGGCTTACGGCCGCCCCAAGGAAGCCTCGGAAAATAAGCCCAAAAGCTTCAAAAGGTTGTTTTGGGCTTACGGCCGGCCCCAGGAAGCTTCAAAAAATAAGCCCAAAAGCATCAAAAGGGCGGTTTGGGCTTACGGCCTGCCCGCCGGAAGCTTTTTAGGCGCTTTTATTGCAAAACGCCTTCGTTTCTGGTCACCGTGTGACCAGAAACAACATTAGTTAATTTTCTGTGATATTTTTGAAAAACAGCTTGCAAATGCCGGGATTTGGTGCTATCTTGTGCAAACCGGGTTAAACCCGGCAAATACGGATCATGCCGTAAAAATCTGGCAGGAGATCGCGAAGATATGGGATCCGGCGATCGAAATTTTTTGCGGGAAAATGCCGGAGCGGCAGTATGGCCGACGCGCCGGCGGGAATATGCCGGCCGGTGCTTAAAGAATCCAAAAAGGAAAGGACGGATTTTATATGAAAAAGAATCTTGTACAGAAAATAATGACGCTTGCCATCGCGGGCACGATGATGGTTTCTCTGGCGGCCTGCGGCGGTACAGCCTCTTCCAGTAAGCCTGCGACATCCTCCGCGGCTTCCGCGAAGACGGACAGCTCCGCCGCCGAGAGCAAGGCTCCGGACAGCTCCGTCGCCGAGAGCAAGGCTCCGGACAGTTCCGCCGCCGAGAGCAAGGCTCCGGACAGCTCCGCCGCCGAGAGCACGACGCCGGACAGCTCGGTTTCCGGAACGCCGCTTATGGGCGGATGGTCCGCCGTGATCTCGCAGGAGGATGAGGATGCCGCAAAGAAGGCGCTTGAAAAGGCGATTGACGGTCTGGCCGGCGCCGAGTATGAATATGCCGGCCTGATCGGCAGGCAGATCGTCGCCGGCACGAATTATCTGATCCTTACCCGTGTCACGCCGGTTACGCCGGACGCAAAGCCGGACATCCTTGTCGCTAAGGTATATGAGGACCTTGAAGGCAATGCAGCCATCACCGAAAGCATGGTCTTATACAAGGGAGACAGCGACGCGGAAATCGCGAACGATGGCGCGCTCTCCCTTGACGCCGAGGAAAACGCGGCCCTGAAGGCGGCCTTTGAGACAGAGATTGCCAAGCTCGAAACCACGGACAAGCTCACGCCGATCGCGGTTACCATGAAGAACGTGCAGAACGAGGATCGGACGGACTATTATGTGCTGTGCCGATTAAACGATGCGGACATGCAGAATGTTACGGTTTATCTGAAGGCGGATGGAACGGCTGAGATCCATATGAACGCCGCGTCGCCGATCTCCGATCTTTCCGAGGCTCTGGACAGGCAGTCTGCCGAAAGCTCGCCCGCAAGTGTTTCCGAGAACGCCGCTGAATAACGGATCGAGAGGCCGGTATCTGTCGGCAATATTTGAAATAATGCAGCAGGTCAGACCCGTGCCGGACAAACCTTCAGCCGGCGCGGGTCTGGCGTTTTGCAGATCTTTACGTACCGATCGCAAAGAGAAGAAAGGAGATGGCTAGCCTTTGAAGAACCAGAAGAAATCCATCCTGACACAAACGATCCTGTTTGCGCTGCTCATGCTGGCACTGGCCGTATTTGTCTATTATTTTCATGTGCCGAACCCGAATATGATTCTCATTACGGTGCTGGTTCTCGCGACAACGGTCGGGGGCTTTGCGCCGGGGCTGGTCTGCGCGATCATCATGATGGGATATTCTCTGTTTTTCTTTTCGACCGACCATAGCTTTTTCCAGTTTACGGAGGAGAATCTTCAAAAAGTGATTGTTGTCGCGCTGGGCGTGCTGATCAACTTCCTTGGCGTGGCATATCTGAAAAGAACCCGGGAACGTGCCGAAAGCGAGCTGAAGGAGACAAATACAAAGCTTGCGCAGACAAACGCGGAGCTGGAGCAGACAAATAAGGAGCTGAAAAAGGTGAATGGGCTTCTGAAGGCCATCGCGTCCAACGACTCGCTGACCAATCTGCGGAACCGTTATTCGCTCCGGCAGGATTTTGAGCTGTACGTCGGTGTTCCGATCTTTCTGGCTTTCCTGGATCTGGATAATTTTAAGGGCGTCAATGATTCGCAGGGGCATGTCGTTGGGGACAGAATCCTGGCATCGGTAGGAAAAGCCCTGACGGACAGCTTCCGCACGGCGAACTGCTATCGCTATGGCGGGGATGAGTTCATGATCGTCGCGGAGAATGTGACTGAAATAGATTTTCTTGCGTCTGCCGCGCAGACGACGGAGACGCTTCGGGTTTCCGGGATCAGCTTCTCCGGCGGGTACGTTTACGGCACTCCGGAAACGATTTCCGAGCTTCGGAGTATGGTTATGCAGGCCGATGAAATGCTGTATCAGTCGAAGAAGGAAGGCAAGAACAGGATCCGTGGGCGTGCTTATGACCGCTCCCATATACCTAGCCCGGAGGTTGCCGAGCATTATCGGAGGAGCCTCGCGGCGGGGGGAGAAGGAAGACAGCAGGCGCAAAGGCGCAGCGCGTGAAAGAAAATCAGGTTTCCAGCTATACGAAAAAACTGGTTCGCGCGACCTGCCGCTATTGGAGAGCCGCCGAAGCCTATTTTAAGAATTCGTAGGAAAACACATGAAAAAAGAGTCTTATACATGCCCGGTTTTTGAGATCATATCTTTAGAAAAGAAGGATATCCTTACAGAGAGCACTTCATGTACCTATGAAGGGCAGATCGTAGGAGAAGAGGCGGGCTGAAAAGGCCGGGCTCAGGTTTGACTGAACCGAAAGGAACAGGGCGGAGGAAACTCCGCCCTGTTTCTTTAAAAGCATCATCGCCCGATGGACGATGATCTTCTGGGGAGCTCGCCCTTGATCGCCATGGGGATGCCCGCGACCAGGCGGACGACGGCGTCGGCCTCCCGCGCCAGCAAGACGCAGGCGCGGCCGATGGCCTCCCGGGCCAGCCGCTCTTTTTCGGAGAGCGGGATAATGCCGCTTCCGACCTCGCAGCAAAGCACCAGCTCCTTTCGGAGAAGCTTTTCGGGCAGCGAGTCCGCGAGTGAGGGATCCTCCAGAAGAACCTGTTCCAGCTGAAAAAAGACCGGAAGAGGAGAAGCGGGATTCCGGGTCATCTCCGCGTCGGTGTAACCAAGGGAGCGGGCGAAGGTTCGTTTTCCGGAGCCCTCACCGCCCAGGATCAGGATCATTTTGTTTGCCTCCCTGAAATCTGCATGATGAAAATTATGAGTATCTCCTGCGTGATCCGGCTTCGCGGCGGCTTCTGAGGAAGCGGTTCCGGAAGAAGATACAGAGAAATCCGGCTCCGCGGCTGCTGCTGAGGAGGCTGTTCCGGAAGAAGAAACAGAGAAATCCGGCTCTGCGGCGGCTTGCGGGAAAGCTGTCTCCAAAGAGGCGGTCAACGGCAGCCGGTCTTCATGAGGCCTTTCACGGCGGGAGCGTATGCGGGGAAGAAGCTCCCTCGGGAAGATGTCCTCCCGGGGCATTTTTATGGGCAGGGGGATTCCGGCGGCCATCTCGATCACGGCATCGGCCATGGCGGCGAGGGCGGCGTTTATTCTGCCGAGCGCCCGGATGTAGGCCGCGGTGTCCTCCTCATACACCCGGATATCCGAGCCGACGTCATTTGTCACAACAACGAGAAGGTCACATTGCCCATTCAGGGCTTTCACGCCGGCAAGGACCCGGGGGCAGGGATCGCCCATCTTGCCATCATCGTCAAACATTTCATTTGCCGTGAGATTGGCGATGCATTCGAGGAGCGCGGCTCCGCGCCGCGGGAGGCGGAGATTTTCGTAGTCCGTATAGCGCTCGATCGTTTCAAAGCCCTTACCCGCCCGGAGGGCGCGGTGCCGCTTAATCTTCCGCCCGCCCTCCCGGCCGTAGGGCTTCATGGCCGCGAGATAGTAACGCGGCAGCGGCGATCGGCAGCAGAGCTCCTCTGCGTACGCGCTTTTTCCGCAGGCCGAGCCGCCCGTAAGCAAAATCATCATGACGGTTTCCTCTATAAGTGAAGCGCATTATCGGACGGATCATACTTGAGGTGTATGACTTCCTGTCACAAATTGCGTATGTAAGAAGCCACGCATGGCTGCGCGCTTCGCGCTCTCGCCATGCTCCAAACATTCACATTCCCGCGACGCTTCGCGTCGCTCCATGCTCATGGCCAAGGTCATGGCCCGACTCGTGCGAGCACGGTCGTTCCATGACTTTGGCTCACTGCTTCTTACATACTTTTGCGTTTTTGAGCGATTTCAGTTCCTTCTTTAGTTTGCCCTCTTTTATGCGAAGAAAGACTCGATAAACCATCAGACACGGGAGCAGAACCTTATATTTATAGAAAAACGGAAACTCATGTGACAGTTCCTCGTAGATCGGACTTTTCCTGTCTAACGGTTCAGCAAACCGTTTCAGAACATAGTGAATCTTACCATGGCCGGATATGGACAATCTGTTTTGTACGCGATGGTTCCATGTTCCGTTGACGCCGGAGTCGAGGATATAGTTCAGCATTTCCTTGTTGGTCTCCGTGAGCGCCCCGCCTGAGAACAGCTGCAGCGCGAGGGAACGGTTGGCGGCTTCAAACTCCGCGACGCCTATTTTCTCCGCCTCTGCTGTCACATAGTCCATGTCGAGCGTTACCTTTTGCAGATACACATAGATATCCAACAGGGAGCGCAGTCCTGTGCCTTCGGCAGAATAGTGTTTATATTCGTGGGCAGTCAAATAGAGATAAAAATCCTCTGGGCAGAAGTGCTTCTCACAGCCGTCGCCAAGGAGCCTTTTTTCAACATCTTTGTAATACTCATTCAGCTTTTCTTCTTGTCTGGGATCGAACAGTGACCGGTGCATCTCAAAATTGCTGACGGGCGCTTTGTGATAAATGTCATGGTTCCTGAGACCAAATTGTTCTGTACTGAATCCGAGCCCTTCCATGATGCTTTTCACATCATCGGCGCATTTGGCGTCAAACAGGATATCATGGTCGGACATCTGCCGCATGCCGTAGATGGGATAGAGGTGCTGCAGCACAATGCCTTTGAGCGGCATATACCAGATACCGGCAGCCTCCAGCTCCGCAAACAGCGCGGCCATCTCCATGTCCATCGTGGAGCTTTTGAGCGCCGAATGCTCCAATGCTCTTACAAAGCGCTTATCCTGTACTCCCGCCGCTTTCAGCGCGGGGGCAACCGTTGCCGCCAGCTTATGCCGGGAGGCGAGCTTATATATTGCATCCAGATCCATTTCCGCAACACGCTCCGCATCCGGCGTAACGCCGTTTACGGCGCATGAAACGAGATCGATCAAATCCTGTGTTTCCATGGTTTATCCTGCTTTCCTGTTTAGCCATAACAAATCAAGGCCCGAAGGTTCAACGATGGGCCCTGGTTTTCTTCCATTCTCTTTCGATTTTGTCCACGACCCGGTGGGGCAGCAGCAGCAGCGGCCTTAAACGCCACAGGGCGCACCAGCGGGCGGCGCGCTTTTGCCATTTCGGGTCGTCGCAGTCGATCGTCTGCTTTCCGCGCCTGATCAGCTTCGCTTTGCCGAGTATACGCGAGCGCGGGAACCAGCCGTCCGGCTTTGGGTTGCCGTCGCCGAAGGTCTGCACCCGGTCGCCGTCCAGCTTCCAGACCCGGTGCAGGCAGTAATTCGCGGTTTGGAACCGCCCCGGAAACAGTACGATGTCGCCCACCCGGATTTCCTCCGGCGGAACGCTCACAAGCATGACTTTGTCCCTGTTTACGCGGATCAGCGGGAACATACTGCCGCCCACCACGGTGAACCAGATCGGCGGGGCGATCGCGCCGCCCTCCCGCAGGGACATCCACTGCTCGATAGTGAGGGAGACGCGCTGTGTCATGCCTCGGCCACGCCCACCTCGATGAGCGAAGCGACGGTGTTCTTCACGTCGGCGCCGGCGGTGTCGAGGGGCACGTCGTATTCCTGTGTCAGCGCCTCGGCGGTCTCCTCGAGAGTGGCGCCCTTCTGCAGTTTCTCGAAGATGAACGCGCCGGTGTCGTTGAGCACCAGAGAGCCGTTGAAGGTTTTCACGTTTTTGCCCGTGGGCATCACAAGGTTCATGCCCGGAACCTTTCTTAAAACAAATCCGTCCTTGATCTTCATGTTGATTATTCCTCCTGTCAAACCTTAGTTCAAACTGCCTGACCTGGCGTTTGCTATCTCCGAATAGAATTCATGTTGCTTTTGCCCGATTCTTTCCGGCGAGTATTCCGCCGCAAGCCGTCTCGCGTTTGCAGAGTATTCCATCAGCCTGTCTTTCTCCTGTATCATTCTTTTCAGCGCCTGGGCGATGCTCTGCGACGTGTTGTCGGCGGTCCAGCCGGCGTGAAAGGCGTCCACCTGCTCCCGCATCGTCGAGCCGGTCGTAGCAACGCAGGGCAGGCCGTAGGAAAGCGCCTGCAGCAGGGACATCGGCTGGCCCTCAAAGCGCGAGGGCGTGAGAAAAACGTCGGATTCCAAAAGCAGCCGTTCCTTTTCTTCGCCGTAAACGCCCTTCCTGAACGCCACCATATCCTCCAGGTCAAGAGCGGCCACCTGATCCCTTAAGTCCATGAACTCCTGCATATGTTCCTTTTCGCAGGGACCGCAAATGATGATCTCGCAGTTCGCGCGCCGCAATTCGTCCCTGATCTGCCCGCAGGCCTCGACGAGCAGATCCAATCCCTTATGATAAGGGGAAATTCTCCCGATAAACAGGCATTGAATCCGATCCTGATGGAAGACCGTCTTCCACTTTCCGGGCAATGGCACTACATTGGGGATGATCGTATGTCTATCGTTCCAGCTGTCGCCCGAATTGATGTATTCACGCTCCGTCAAATACTGAATCGCCGACGCATTGCATGCAAGAACGCTGTAAGCCACCAACATTTCTGTCGGTATCGAACGATACTCCTGCGGCTGTTTCGCAAGCGCATCACGCGGGATGACGATATAGGGGATGTCTCCCGACATTAACTCTATTCCGATTCTGGTTGTTGATAAACTCAGGCCGACCTCCACGACAATGATGTCGGGATGGCTGAACGGTTCCGGCAGATCGTGAACAGAGCCGTTTGGGTAGTCTGACAAGTCGTGATAATACGGCAAAGACCTCCAGACCGTGCTTTCCGAAATCAAATTATACCAGAATACGTTATCGATCCCTGACTGTGCCTCGATTTGTCCCGGAATGCTGTAAGCCGGGCCTGTGAAAAGCGCATCATAATGATAGGACAGAAATAAAACGTTCATACTGAACCTCACGATGTCTGAATGCGTTTCTATGGGCTGTCCCACAGATGGACAGTGTTTTAAGAACGTATACAGGGATTCCGAGAAATCCCTGTATACGAAGTCAGACCATGCTATTAATAATCAAAATTGCAAGGTGGGTCACTGAATTCTGTAAGACCACAACCAGTCGCCGTGATACGGTCGCTGGCGTCGAACTCCACCTTGGTGACCGCAGGGGTCTCGTAGACCTTCTTTTCCATTTGGGTTTCCTCCTTTCCGTCAGGTTTTTTATGTTTACCGCCGTTGGGCGGGAAACAACGATGTAATGCCCCTCTCAGGCGCTGCACGCCAGCTTTTACGCAATCCCCTTGCCTCGCCCCAGCGCTACGCGCGTCTCCGGGAGAGGTGTCACGCAGTGACGGAGAGGGGGTCGCCGCGTCACTTTGCCCGGTACTCCTCGGCGATATCCGCCTGCAATTTGCGCCAGTCGCAGGACGCGGCGACGCAGCGGTGCTGCGCGGCAAGGCTCTTGTGCTGCGTCGGGCAGTAGTGGCATTTGGTGTTATAGGCGCAGGTGCGGCACTCCTCCGGCACGGCGTAGTCCTTCACGCCCCGGCTGACCTCCCGCCACGCATTTTCAAAGCCGGTGTTCTTTACATCCGCGCAGATCACGTCCCGGGGGAAGTCCAGGCAGGGGCCCATGGTGCCGTCCCAGTTCATGGCGAAGGTGGTCCGGCCCGCGTTGCAGTAGAGGCCGCGGGGCAGTATGTGCGGCTCGTCCTCCGGGATGTCGCCCATGAACTCCGCCTCCTCCTCGGTCTGGGGCCTCGGCGTGCGGGGGAACATGTCCCGCTGTTTGCGGTGGATGCGGGCGTTCTCCTCCAGGCTCAGGCCGAAGTCCTCCATGCTGCGGTCGGTGTCGGGGTTGGCATCCATCAGCATGGCGTTCACGAGCACATCCTCCGCGCCGAGGGTCTTGGCGTACTCCATGACCCGGTCCACCCAGGGCAGCATATAGGCGCTGGGGGTGATCATCAGACGGACATGCAGCCCCGCGGCGATGGCGGCGCGGACGTTTTCCGTCACGGCGTCAAACACGTCGTGCCCGGTGACGGCCCTGTAGGATTCCCCGTCGCAGCCGTAGAGGGACACGTCCACCACATAGGGCGGGTACTCGGTGAACAGGTCGATCTTTTCCCGGTCCAGCAGTATGCCGTTGGTCTTGAGGCGCACGGACACGCCCTGTTCGATCAGGTACATGTAGATCTTTTTGAAATCCGGGTGGGTCATGGCCTCGCCGCCGGTGAGCAGGGCGGTCATCATGCCGTGGGCAATGGCCTGCCCCATGTGACCGATCCATTCATCCCCGGACAGCATGCGCGCCTTCACGGTGGGGTCGGTCAGGTGGACATAGCACATCTTGCAGTCCAGATTGCACAGCGGCGTCAGCTCGAAGCTGCCGCTGATGGGGGTGTCGTTCTCCCGCGCGTTTTTCGTCGCTTCGCCGATGAATTTGTTGTAGCTTATCGTTTTCATCGTCATCTATCCTTTGTATATCGTCTCATAGGTCAGCCGCGCCGCCGCCTCGTCCGGCAGGCAGCGCAGGTGGAACATGGGCAGCTCCCGCGAAAGCGCCCCCATCAGCGCCGTCGCGCCGTCCATGGCCCTGTCGTCCCAGACGGGCATCATGGCCTGCTTCAGCATCACGGACATGGCCTGTACGGGGTCCATGGGCGCGATGCGGTTCTCCTTCGCCTGAGAAAGCCACACCAGCGCCCGCACGGGCACGGAAGTCTGGCGGTGGATGGCGTCCTTGCCGTCCCAGGGCATCCCGAAGCCGATCCATTGGCCGTCGATCTTCCGAAGCCCCGGCCGGTCGCCGATGATGAAATCCGCGCCGAGGTACTGCTCCCACAGCTTCGCCTGGGTGGATTTGCCCATGCCGGAGGGACCCAGGAACGCCACACCGAAGCCGTCCTTTTCCACCAGCGAGGCGTGGAGCGACAGCCCGTCCCGCAGCACCATGCCTGCCTGGCAGGCAGCCATAACAGGCCCTGACAGGGGGAGGGAGGGCTGCAAGTGCAGCCTGTGGCCATACCTTTCGATGTCGAAAAACCGGTCCGTTATATAGACGGTCATTTCGCCGTAGTCGCGGCTGCACAGAACGACGTTCCGCGCGCCCTCCGCAAGCCGCAGCTCGTCCGCGTGGGTGTTCACGAACGCCCAGCCATGGCCCGTGTCGTGGATGGTGAAGTATTCCGTCTCGTAAACCATGGGGCAGCCCAGCGCCCGAGTGCGCACTTCCTCCAGAGCGTTTGCGTCGCCCAGGCGCAGGGTGAAGGTGTGGGTGTAGGGCATGGGGGCGGCGAAATTCGCCAGCCGCTTCATCGATTTATGATTTGCAGTGCCGTCGTCCGTCAGCAGGCGGTAGTTTGCAAAATAATACTCGTGCAAGGGTCCTTCCTCTTTCTATCCGTTCTGTTCCGTCACGTCCTTAATGCCCGTCTCCGTAAAACGCAGCAACCGGTCGCAGATACCGAGCGCCGCCGTCGTGCCCTACCGCGCCGCACGATCCATATCCCACCATTTTCACGCAAAAAAGCTACCGGGCAAAGGTGAAACGATCACCTTTGCCTGATAGCTTTTTGACATCAAAATATGAAAAAGGGCGCAGTTATGCCTGCCTGTCTGAGCGTAGCGAACCTCGGCATATCTGTCAACCCCTTTCGAAAATTTTACATGCCTTCCTCTTAGTTTTCACATTCTGTGGAATGAGCAAACTAAGTTCAGTATAACCGCTGAAGGCCGAAAATGCAAGCGTATTCCTCCTTCGTATATTAATTTAACAACTCATACTTGAGGTGTATGACTTCCTGTCACAAACTGCGTATGTAAGAAGCCACGCATGGCTGCGCGCTTCGCGCTCTCGCTATGCTCCAAACATTCACATTCCCGCGACGCTTCGCGTCGCTCCATGCTCATGTTTGGGCGTTCGCCAAGGTCATGGCCCGACTCGTGCGAGCACGGTCG
>CACZBB010000109.1 GCA_902779245.1 uncultured Lachnospiraceae bacterium
CCACCGGACTGTTTTCTGTACGCTGAGGCGTGCCATCGCCCGCAGGGCGATTTCATTGCAAAACGCCTTCGTTTCTGGTCACCGTGTGACCAGAAACAAACAATTTGCCGAAAGTACCTGGATTCGGCTGAGGACAGATGCAACTTTTTTCTCGACGTGCCCTGCGGGCACTTAACCTCGAAAAAAGTTATCTGTCCTCCGGCGGAATACACCCGGAAAAGTTAAGGGGATCCGCCGCCCGGGCGCGGCTGCCGTCTGAGCGTGCCCGCACGCACAGACGGGAAATCATAGCGCGGGGCAGCCTCTCCTTCTCCTCGCCTCCGCCTCTGAGTACACACACCCGCAAAAATCCTGACGGTATAAATTATATTCCTTCGAAAGCTCGATGGAGCGCTGGTATCCGCCCTTCTTTTTCAGATCCGTCGGCAGCCAGCGCACTCCCCATTCCTCCGCCAGCCGCTCTCCGATCTCGTTGAGCTTTTCCGCGTTTTTCAGCGGGCTGATGGTGAGAGTGGTCGTGAAGAAGTCGAAGTCTTTCTCTGCCGCGATCCTGGCGGTTTCGCGGAGGCGGAGTTCATAGCAGCGAAAGCATCGCTCCCCTCCCTCCGGGCAGTCCTCCAGCCCCTTCGCGATCGCAAAAAAGCTGTCCGGATCATACCGGCCGCGGAGGAAGGCGACCGGATAAAGATGCGGCTGGCTCTCGATGAGCCGGGAGAGCTCCTCCTCACGCTTTTCATACTCCTCCCGCCGGGTGATGTTCGGATTATAATAGAAGTCCGTCACCCGAAAGTGCTCCGCAAGAAGCTCCAGGGAATACGAGCTGCAGGGCGCGCAGCAGCTGTGAAGGAGCAGAGTCGGCACCCGCCCCTCCCTCTCAAAATCCGCGATCACCGCCTCCATCTCCCGCTGATAGTTCCGTCGGTTCATAGGCTTTCCTCTAAAAAATGGAAGCTTCAATAGCTTCTATAGATGATCTTTACCTTCTCAAGGCTGCCGTTTGCGACGTCGACAGAAATCGAAGACCATTCCTTCATCGTTCCTTCATAATGAAGTTCTGTCAGATAGGGGCAGAGGTATAATACGTCACGGCTGATCCTGGTCACACTTTTCGGAACAGACACGGTTTCCAGGACGTCGCATCCCCAGAACAAAAAATCAGGAATCTCCCGGATGCCGGACGGAAGCTTTATGGATTTCAGGCGGTCACACTCGCTGAACGCCGAAGCCTTGATCTCCTTCAGGCTTTTGGGCAGATGAATGGCGGCAAATTCCGCGTTTGCGCAGTTTTCGATCGATGTGACCCCTTCCGGAACGCTGTACTCCTTATCGGCTTTTTCCGCCGGATAATAGAGAAGCTTCGACATGTCCTTACTGAACAGAACACCGTCTCTGGAGCAAAAAAACTTATTTGCGCGGTCGACTTCAAAACGCTCAAGACTCTTGCAGTCAAGAAATGCTCCGGCCTTGATGGTTCTAACGGAGGCCGGGATCGAGACCGATTTCAGATCCCTGCATTTGCAAAAGACATACGAGCCGATTTGGGTAATGCCCGGATCGATGACCACATAGGTCATCCTGCGATGTATCTCATCCCCCCACGGTGGATTCGTTTTCAGACTGCTAAGATCACGTGTGCAATCCTCTATGCTCCCCTTTCCGATCACGGAAAGCCCGCCGTCGTCATAGAAATACCATTCTGCGTCTTCTCCGGCTACTCCGCAGGCCGACGGTGTTTTTCCCGCGAAAGGGTTCTCCTTCGGCAGGGCGGAGCTTCGCCAGAGGACGAAGACAAGGACTGCCGTTAAAAGGACTGCCGCGAGCACAACAACCGGCAGGAGGTTCCGGCTTTTCCGTTTTTCCGGTCGGGCCGGCGGCCGGGATTCCTTTCTTTTTTCTTCCTGCTTCCGGCTCTCCGGCGTCACGACATTCTGTCCGGCTTCCAACCTGCCGAGAAAAGTGTATGGCCAGACCAAAAGGCCCTCCTCATTGATCTGCAGATACGGAAACAACCTGAGCTTCCGGATTCCCGCGATGCTTGCGGGAAGTGTCTTCGGCCAGACATAGTCCTCTTCGGTCACCGGGACAATGGTTTTCTTTTTCGCGATGGCCGTCTCGATCTCCATCCGGAACAGATCCCCGGGCTTTGAGCACTCTTCCAGGGCATTAGCCGAGAGCGCGATCAGGAAAAAGTCACAGGCATTGATCTCCTTTTGGAGCTTTTCCCGTTCCTCTCCCGTGTCCGCCTCCCCGGGAGCCAGAAAAATGCTTTCCGGGTTCTCCGGGAGCAGTCCCTCCCTAAGAAGCTCTGCCAGTCTTTCGCCGCCCCCTCGGCGATAGCTGATATAATACCGATCTCTTTTCATAGGGCAACCTCCTCCTCGTCCAGCCCTGTCCAGAGCTTCCAGTAGATGCCCTGCTTTTTAAGGAGCTCCTCGTGGCTTCCCTCCTCCTCAATGCCGTCTTTCCCGAGCACCAGGATCCGGTCGGCGTGACGGATGGTAGTCAGCCGGTGCGCGATGGTCAGCGTCGTCCGACCCTTCGTCAGCCGCGCAAGGCTCCTGCCGACGAGGATCTCGCTCTCATTGTCCAGTGCCGAGGTCGCCTCGTCCAAAAGAAGGATCTTGGGATCCTTCAAAAAGACCCGCGCGATCGCGATCCGCTGCTTCTGTCCGCCGGAAAGCTTAACCCCGCGCTCGCCGATATAGCTGTCATAGCCGTTGGGCAGCTCCCGGATGAACTCGTCCGCGCCGGCCAGCGCCGCAGCCCGCCGGATCTCCTCATCCGTCGCGCCCTGCTTCCCGTAGGCGATATTGGCCTTAACGGTACCGCTGAAAAGATACACCTCCTGCTGCACGATACCGACCGCCTCGCGCAGGCTCTCCAGCGTAACCTTCGTGATATCCTGACCGTCGATGAGGATCCGCCCGTCGGTCGGCTCGTAAAATCTCGGGATCAGACTGCAGAGCGTCGTTTTCCCGCCGCCCGAAGGCCCGGCAAGGCCGACATTTTCCCCGGCGCGGATCGTCAGGTCAAGGTGACGGAGCACCTTATTGTGGTCGTCCGGATACTCAAACGAAACATCCTCAAAAACGATCTCGCCGTTGGTCACGACAAGAGGCTTTGCGTCGGGCGCGTCGACGATATCCACCGGCGTGTCCATGATCTCGAAAAACCGCTCGATGCCGGTCATTCCCCGCTGGAACTGCTCGGCGAATTCCACGATCCTGCGGATGGTGGCGATGAGGGTCGAAACGTAGAGCATATAGGCCACGAGATCCCCGGGGCTGATCTGCTCCCAGACAAGGAAAAGACCGCCCGCGAGGATGACCACAGTATACATTAGGCCGTCAAAGAGGCGCGTCGAGGTTCCGAAGGCGGCCATGAAATAATAGGTTTTCTTCTTCAGGCTCTGGAAGGTCTTGTTCCCTTCCTCGAACTTCCGCCGCTCCTCCGCCTCCCCGGCGAAGGCCTTGACCACACGCTGTCCCAAAAGACTGTCCTCAATCGCCGCGTTCAGTTCGCCGACCTGGTAGCGCTGCATCTTGAAGGCCGCGCGAAGACGATGGTTGATCTTCACGGAGACGACCGCCATGAGCGGCACACAAGCAAAAATAATCAGCGTCAGCGGAATATGGCAGGTGCAGAGGATGACGAAGGACGCCGTAATCTTGATTCCCGCGATAAAGAATTCCTCCGGACAGTGATGGGCAAATTCGGTCACGTCGAAGAGGTCGTTCGTGATCCGTCCCATGAGCTGCCCGATCTTCGTGTTGGCGTAATAGGAGTCCGAGAGCCGGAGCAAATGCGCGAAGGCATCCCTGCGCATGTCGGTCTCGATATACACGCCCATGATATGCCCCTGGGCCTGCATATAGAAGTTCGCGCCGCCGTCGATCAGCCGGAGGACGGCGTAAATTCCGGCCATCTGCAAAACCGCCATGACCGTCAGCGGCGGCGCGGCCCCCATCGCGGCGTTGGTCAGCTGCCGCATGATCATCGGCAGCACAATATCGCAGAGCGTCGTCAGTCCCGCCATGAAAAGATCGATCAGCATCAGCTTTTTGTATTTTGACAAATACGGCCAGAACCGCCGGATCAGCACCCGGGAGCTATAGGTTCTTTCCCCCTCCTTCATGTTCTTCCGCCTCCTTTTTAATTCCAGGATACCACGCCTTCCTTCAGCTTCCGTTCAATGGCCGCCGCGAGCTTTATATGGCCCTCCGACGACAAATGCAGGCTGTCAAGGGGCGAGGTTTCGGACATATCCGCCGCGTCGAGGAAGGCGCAGCCGGTTTCCGCGGCGAGCTTTTCGCAAAGTACCGCCAGCTCCCGTCTCCGCAAAGGCGCGCCCGCGTCAAAATTTTCCCCGAACGAGCCATCCACGATCCCCGGCAAAACCTTCGGCGGAGAAACCAGCAGAATTCCCGCCGGCCGCTCCTGCTTCAAGGAAAAAAATTCTTTCGCGGAAAGGATCATCTGCCGAAGGCCCCAGGCAATGCTCTCCGCGCTCGCGCAAAACACGGTTTTCAGGTCATTTGTGCCAAGCATCAGGATCAGGGTATCCACCGGCTTATGGGAATTGAGGCATGGGATCAGGAAATCCGGCCCGTATTTCCACGGATGATCCTCCGGGCGCATGGCGGCCGTCCGGCCGTTGCAGCCCTCCTCGACCACGCGGAAATCCTCGCCAAGGCTTCTTGCCAGCCGCTTTGTCCAGCGGATATCCTCTCCATAGCGCCGCCGGCTTTCCGGACAATACCCGTAGGTGTTGGAATCCCCGTAACAAAGAATCGTCCGCGGCTCCAGCCGGTCATGAACCTTGGGAAGCAGCTCCCTGTCCGCCGGAAGCCAGGTGACGGAATCCAGCTCCCCACGGGCAAGCCATCTGGCGTCGGAGGCCTCCCGAAGCGTCAGCTTCCCGCCGCAGATCCAGCACACATAGCAGGAAATCGAAACGCTAAGGCCCGGATAATCATAGTCCACCGTCCCGATCAGGTCCCCGACCAGAATATCCAGCGCAAGCTCCTCGCGGATCTCCCGGGCCAAAGCCTGGCGGGGCGTCTCTCGATCTTCAATCTTTCCGCCGGGGAATTCCCAGCCGCCCTTCTGCGGCCCATAGCCCCGCTGTGTTGCCAGAACCCGGCCATCCGAAAAAATCGCTGCCGCCACGACCGAAATCTTATCCATAAAAAACACCTCCATCGGATGAATTCACGAGCTGCCTCAGAGCATTTCGACACGTTAATGCTATCTTACGCTTACCAGCGCGATTATTCAAGGTCAGATTTCGGGCATGGGTACCGGTTATCAGCCGCGCTCTCGGCCGGTTCCCCGAGCGGCCGGATGGTTTTCCCGATGCCATTTTTCGTTTCTGGTCACACGGTGACCAGAAACGAAGGCGTTTTGCAATGAAATCGCCCTGCGGGCGATGGAGTGACTTGTAACCATTTTTCTCCTGCGGATCCGGTTCTCAGGCAATCCACCAGCTTCCGTCGGGAGCCTGGTGCAGGTATCCAAGCTCTTCGGAAAGCACGTTCCCGGCCAGATCACGGACGATGACTTTGTGGTAGAATACATAATCCTCGGACGCACGGTCATTCTCATGGTCCCAGCCTTCCTCGATCCAGCGCTCAAGATAGACCTTTCCGTCTTCGATGAAGCAGGCTGTCTCCTGCGGGGAAATCGGAAATTCGAATTTTTCGGGATAATAGCCGCGGACCGTGCCGTTCTGGCTGATGACGTGAACACCATTTCCGACGATCCGGAGATTATAAAGGTCGATTTCGTCGGTCGTCCAGGAGCTGACCTCCAAGGGCTCCCTTCCGGGAAAACAGCCCCACAAAGTCACGCGCCCCTCGCCGTAAGCGCCCTCCAGAAAATAACAGGTTCCGCCGGCAAATACCGGCTGCCCGTAGATCGTGTCTCTTTTCTTTTCAAAGGGCTGGTATACGTCTCCGGTCTCAAAATCATAAAAAAGAATCACGGATCCCGGGTAGCCGCCCCGCCTGGACCAGGCGATGAGGTCGTAGAGATCCTCCTGATCGGATCGCGAATACGCAAACCTCTCCTGCCCGGGGATCTTCTCAAGATAATACCCGTAAATCCTTTTGAATTTTCTCAGCATAAACGTCTCCGTCCTCCCATAAGCTTCATTTTTCCGATACCTTCCCTGCTCGTCTAAGGTGAAGAAAGGGCAGAGGATGCCGCGTTGCAGCCCTCTGCCCGAATATCGCTAATCAGCGCATTTGATCACGCGAGATATTTCTTTAGCGTCGCCCGCACGGCTCCGGGGCCGGCGATTTCTTCCCGGACCATGGTCTCGATTTTTTCGCCGAGACCGGCTTCGTAATAGTCGACGCCGAAGATGATCTTGTTGGAAAGCAGCGGGCGGAGTTTCTCGCCGACGCTGTCCGGATCCCCGAGGTTGATGCCGGCGATCTGGTCTTTGAGGTACGGGATCATCGGATCCGGGGAAAGCTCGATCGGCTCGCCCTTATCGTCGACGGCCATCAGATACCGGATCCAGCCGGCGATCGCAAGAGGGATCGCGACAAGATCCTTCGCGGTCCCCTCCCGCTCCATGTACGCCTTCACGGTCTCCCCGAAGCGAATCCCGACCATCTGGGACATATCCACACAGATTCTGGCCGTCGTATCGCCGAGATACGGGTTCGGGAAGCGAACCGCCATCAGCTCATCAATGAATGCCCGCGGGGAAAGGATGCCCGGATCCTCGACGACCGGCAGGCCTTCCTGATAGCCGAGCTTCCGCGCCAGCTTGTCGAGCTCCGGATCCTTCATTCCGTCCGCGAAAAGATAATAGCCAAGCAGCGCGTCGTAGCTGCACAGCGCCGTGTGAATCGGGTTCAGACAGACCGTCACCTTCATGCGCTCGGATTTGTTGACGGTCTCGCGGTCCGTCATATAGATGCCGGCCTCCTCAAGCGGCGGGCGGCCGTTCGGGAAGTCATCCTCAACCACCAGATACTGCGGACCCTCGACATTGGCATAGGGGGCAATATAGGTATGGCGCGAGGTGA
>CACZBB010000110.1 GCA_902779245.1 uncultured Lachnospiraceae bacterium
TCGGATATCCATCTGACGTATTCAGCGGACAGTGATCAGACAGCCCTTTTGAATTTCACCTGGTACGGCCAGGGAAAGGGGCAATACGTGAGCAGCGACGCGAACGTGACGGTAGCTCCCGACGGGCAGGTGACGGTCAAAAAGGGATTCTATGGCACCGCGGAGGTGACCGTCAACGTACCGGCGGATGGCGCGTACATGGCCGCCAGCGCGACCGTCAAGGTGATTGTCAGCCGCTGGTAAGATTTTTACACCAAAGAAAGGGCAGAGGCACGGTGTCCGCCGGCCTCTGCCCTTCTTTGGCGTCTGTTACATCTCCTGCGTCAGGTTGTTCACCCAGATCCCTTTCCGCACCATCACAAAGCCGATCGCGCATTTGATAAGGTCAAGAAGGCACACGATGGTATAGACCGCGAGAAAAGGCAGATCCGTGAAATTAACGAGCAGAAGCGCCGCGGGGACGGAGACGCACCAGACATAGCAGGAGTCGAAGAGGAAGGTGATGAAGGTCCTCCCGCCCGAGCGCAGCGTGAAGTATTCGGCATTGGCGAAGCCGTTGAGCGGCATGAAGATCGCCTGCAGATAAATGATTGAGGTCGCGAGCGCCTGGACACTGGCCTCCGTGTTGTAGATCTTCGGGAAGAAGGGGGCGCAGACAGCCAGAAGCGCTCCGGAAATAACGCACAGGATAAATCCGAAGAAGGTGAGCCGGTCGGCATCCTCCCGGACGTTGGGGTTGCCCGCCCCGAGCTCCTGGCCAAGGATGATGGCGATCGCGCTTCCCATCGCGATAAAGGAAATATTAAAAATGTTGGCGATGGTGTTCGCGATGTTCTGGGCGGGGATAACCTCGATCCCGAGCGAAGCGTAGCTGGCCGTCAGCACCGCCATGCCGCCCGCCCAGAGCGTTTCATTGACAAGAAGCGGCATCCCGCGAACCGTCATCTGCCGGGCAAGGCTCCCGGGGATCCTGAGCGTTCGGAAAGCGCCCTGGATAAAGGGATGCTTTTTCGAGTGAGTATGCGCGTAGATGATGACGATCAGGAATTCCGCAAAGCGGGAGATCACCGTCGCGATGGCCGCGCCGACCACTCCCAGCGCCGGAGCGCCGAATTTGCCGAAAATAAGGATGTAATTGAAGACCAGGTTCACCAGAACCGCCGCGATGCTGGCGGCCATGGGCAGGACCGTGTCGTCACATTCACGGAGCGTATCCGCGTACGCTTCCTTCACGGCAAAGGGCACGAGCCCGATCAGCATGACGGACAGATAGCCTTCGCCGCAGGCGAGGATCTCGGCGGCCGCCTCGCCGGTCTCGTCCGCGGTCAGAAAGAGACGGATAAGCTCGGGGCCGGCCAGCAGGAAAAGACCTATACTGACGGCGGTGAGAAGCAGGCTGACGAGAAGCTTAAAACGGAAGGTATTCCTTACGCCCTCCACATTTCCGTTTCCGAAGAATTGTGCCGTGAAAATACCGATTCCGGACATGCCGCCGAAGATGCAGAGATAGAAGATGAAGAGCAACTGGTTGACGATGGAGACCCCGGACATCGGATACGTGCCGACCCGCCCGATCATAATGTTGTCCAGCATACCGACAAAATTCGAAATGGCGTTTTGAATCGCAATCGGCAGCGCCACGATCATCAGATGTTTATAAAATTCTTTTGTACCGATCAGTTTTTTCATGGATAACCTCAACTCTGTGAAATCGGACAGAGGGAGCGCATGCCGGCTCTCTCTGCCTCTTATCGAGCCGCGTGCTGCCGAAGGCAGCGGATTTCCTTATGCGGCTCTGTGAACAAAAAAGGCCTGCCGAAAACAATCTTTCGGCAGACCTTCACGTTTCAAAAATACGAATAAAAACTATGGTTTATTCAATCGTCAGAATATCACAGAAACCGGTGACATCAAAGATTTCCTTCACGGTTTCGTTCGCTCCGACGATCTTCATAGACCCCTGTTTATTCATCACCTTCTGCAGCAGCAGAAGAACACGCAGTCCGGCGGAAGAAATATACGTAAGCTGAGAAAAGTCCAGAACAAGCTCCGTGACCCCGTTGAGATCGGACTTAATCTCACTCTCAAACTGCGGCGCGGTGACAGTGTCCACTCTTCCCTCGACATTGACCAGTAAGA
The DNA here is from genome assembly GCA_902779245.1 of uncultured Lachnospiraceae bacterium. Classification (GTDB taxonomy): domain Bacteria; phylum Bacillota; class Clostridia; order Lachnospirales; family Lachnospiraceae; genus Chordicoccus. Next base: position 2,140 of record CACZBB010000110.1, read on the forward strand.
TACTTCCGTTTTTTTTCTTTGTGACCGTCATGATCATCCCTCCATAATATCGGAAACAAAAAAGATTACTTGCGTTTTCGTGCATATAATTTCGTTAAATCTTATACCCATGTAATACTAACACAGATTTCCACCGTCCGCAAGCAAATCCTTTTCTGAATTATTTAAATTTCATCTTTACAAGGTAAGACGTCTGTGCTAAAATACCTGAGTGTGCCGCACGATGAGGTTTTAAGCGTGGCGTTTTCTTTCGGGAGATGCCGCCACCGTAACCGGCGAGTTTTTTAAGAAGGAGGTGTGCTCCATGTATGCAGTTATCGCAACCGGCGGAAAGCAGTACAAGGTTTCCGAAGGAGATGTGATTCGTGTCGAGAAGCTTGGCGTCGAGGCCGGTGAGAACGTTGTTTTTAATCAGGTTCTTGCGGTTAAGGATGAGACGCTCAAGGTCGGCGAGGATGTTGCCGCCGCGACGGTCGAGGGTACTGTCGTTGACAACGGCCGCGCGAAGAAGGTCATTGTCTATCGTTATAAGCCGAAGACAGGCTATCACAAGAAGAACGGCCACAGGCAGGCATATACGGCTGTCAAGATCGACAAGATCAACGGCTGAATATGATCCGGGCAGTGATCTACCGGGAATCTGGCATTTGGAAAGGCTTTGAGATCTCCGGACATGCCGGTTACCGCGAAGCGGGAGAGGATATATACTGCGCGGCAGTTTCCATCCTCACCTTCAACACAGCCAACGCCATCGAAGCGCTCACCGACGACCCCATCGAAAGCTCCGACAGGGACGGAAAACTGGTCTGCAGGTTTCCGGACGGACTTTCGGAGAAGGGCACGGTTCTTGTGGACGCCATGGTCATGGGCTTACGCCAGATTGAAGAAACATCCCAAAAGAAGTACCTGAAAGTAATCATCCGGGAATCGGACCTCCGCTAAGGAGTTTCCTGCCGGAAAAAGCATCTGAAAGTTGTATCCAGGAGGTGTGAGAGATGCTGAATTTAAATCTTCAGTTCTTCGCCCACAAGAAAGGTGTCGGTTCCACCAAAAACGGACGCGATTCCAAAGCCAAGAGACTGGGCGCAAAGAGAGCTGACGGCCAATTTGTCAAGGCCGGCAACATTCTTTACAGGCAGCGCGGCACCCACATCCATCCGGGCGCCAATGTCGGCCGCGGCGGCGATGACACGCTTTACGCCAAGGCAGACGGCATTGTCCGCTTCGCAAGGCTGGGCAGGGACCGCAAGCAGTGCTACATCGAGCTTGTCGAGACTGTGAGCGAGTAAAGAAAACGCAGGGCTTCGAATCCGCTGGGATTTGAAGTCCTTTTTTATTCACAGAGCCGCGAAAGGTGTTTAGCTGCCTTCGGCAGCACGCGGCTCGCGAGGGGAGGCTTTATGTTTTTAGATCATGCGAGAATTCATATACGCTCCGGCAAGGGCGGCGATGGGCATGTCAGCTTCCGGCGTGAGAAATATGTTCCCTCCGGCGGTCCGGACGGCGGCGACGGCGGCCGGGGCGGAGATATTATCTTTGAAGTGGATACGGGCATGAACACCCTTTTCTACTATAAACATCGTTACATGTTCCGCGCCGGAGACGGCAGCGAGGGCGGAAAACGGCGCTGCCACGGGACGGACGGGGCAGATCTGGTCCTGAAGGTTCCGGAAGGCACCATCGTCCGCGAGGAGCACTCCGGTGAGATCATTGCGGACATGTCCGGAGACAATCGCCGAAGGGTCCTCCTCAAGGGCGGGCGGGGCGGCCGCGGCAATATGAATTTCGCCACGCCCACCAACCAGGCGCCCCAGTATGCCGAGCCGGGAAAGCCGGCGATCGAGCTGGATCTTGTGCTGGAGCTGAAGCTTGTCGCGGATGTCGGCCTCATCGGTTTTCCAAATGCCGGCAAATCGACTTTCCTTGCGCGTGTGACCAATGCCCGCCCGAAGATTGCGGATTATCCGTTTACGACGATCCAGCCGAACCTCGGCGTCGTCGATTTTGGCGACGGCCGCGGTTTTGTGATCGCGGACATGCCCGGCCTCATCGAAGGCGCTTCGGAGGGAGTCGGCCTTGGCCACCAGTTCCTCCGCCATATTGAGCGCACGCGGGTGCTGATCCACCTCGTGGACGCGGCCTCCTTTGACGGAAGAGACCCCGTGGAAGACATTCGCGCGATCCATAAGGAACTGGAAGCCTTTAACCCGGCCATTTTACAGAAGCCGATTCTTATCGCCGCGAACAAGGTGGACGTCGTCGAGGCTCTGGACGAAGATCCCCTGCCGAAGATCCGCGCCGCATATGCCGAAGACTATCCGATCTACCCGATTTCGGCCGTGAGCGGTGAGGGAATCGAAGAACTTCTCCGGGATGTGATGAATTTACTTGAAACCACAGCCCCGAAACAGGTATACTATGAGCAGGAGTTTTTCCCGGAGGATATGGCTGCGGTGGCCGAGCTTCCTTATACGATCACGCAGAGCGTGGAACGGGACGGAAAGCGCTCCTTCATCGTCGAGGGTCCGAAGATCGAGAAGATGCTCAGCTTTACCAACCTCGACACCGAGAAGGGGTTCGTGTATTTCCAGCAGTTCCTGGTCCGCTCCGGTATTCTCGATGATCTCCGCCGTCAGGGCATCGAGGACGGCGAGACCGTGCGGATGTACGGCCACGCCTTCGATTTCTACGGAGACGAGCTGGATGACCTTGAAGAAGAGGAGGATTTGACTCATGCTGACGAGTAAACAGCGCGCATTCTTGCGGAGCCTTGCCATGACGGAGGACGCGATCCTGTATTTTGGGAAAGCTTCGCTGACGCCGGAAATTACCAGGAACATTGATGAGGCGCTGGCAAAGCGCGAGCTGATCAAGGTCGGCGTTCAGAAAAACTGCGCGGATGACCCGATGGAGCTCGCCGATATCGTTGCCGAACGCACCCATGCGCAGGTCGTCCAGGTCATTGGGAAAAAGATCGTTCTGTACCGACAGGGCAAGGACAAAAACCGCAAAATCGTTCTCCCCTGAGGAGTATCCGGGGTTCTATGACCCTGCCAGCATACGGATGGAGGTGACGGAATGGCAGAAGCTTACGATATTGAAAAATACAGCCGAAAACTAAAAAAATATATTGACGAGAACCGGTATTTTCATACCCAGGGTGTCCGCTTTACCGCCGCCTCGCTTGCCATGGCGCACGGGATCGATTATCGCAAGGCAGAGTTGGCCGGCCTTCTCCACGACAGCGCAAAATGCATCCCCGACACGAAAAAGCTCCGGCTCTGCGAGAAGAACGGGATTGCCATGAGTGATGTCGAGAGGGAAAATCCGTTCCTTCTCCACGCGAAGCTCGGAGCCTATATCGCCGAGGAAAAATACGATGTCCACGATCCGGAGATCCTCGACTCGATCCGTTCCCATACGACCGGAAAGCCCGCAATGACACCCCTGGAGCAGATTATTTTCATTGCGGACTATATTGAGCCCCGGAGAAACAAATCCCCGAATCTGGCAGCGATCCGGCGGATGGCTTTCCGGGATCTCGACGAGACCTGCTATATGATTCTGAAGGACATGCTTTTGTTTTTGCAGTCAAGAAGCAGCAAGATCGATCCGACGACCATGGAGGCCTTTAATTTTTACGAGGAGGTTCATGAAGATCGGAGAGACTGACCATCATCCGGTTGTTGCAGCTGAAAATGCGGATACGGGCTTTCCGCCTGCGAGAGCGATCCGCAGAGGTTTTTGAAGATTTTTAAGGAGATTCTTATGGAAAAAGAAGAGAGCAGGAGACTGGCGGGCGTGATCGTGAACGCGCTCCTGGATAAGCTGGCGGAAAATGTCCGTGTTGTCGAGATTGACGAGATTTCGCCGCTCGCCGATTATTTCGTGATGGCGTCGGGGCGCAATCTGAATCATACGGACGCGCTCCGTGATTCTGTCGAAGAAAATGCCTCGAAGGCCGGATTTGAACCGGATCACATCGAAGGCCATCGCAACGCCAACTGGACGCTGATCGATTACAAGGGCGTTGTCGTCCATATCTTTGATGAGGAAGCCCGGGAATTCTATGACCTCGACCGCATCTGGAAGGACGGCAAAGAGATCCCGCTGGAAGAACTGTAACTCACATTTCAGATAAGCCGTAACAATACAGGACCGTTGCCTGTATTGTTACGGCTTTTTTGATTGTCTTTGGGGATCTCCTTATTTTTTATAAAACCGCATGACGCCGACGACTTTTCCGAGGATATTGAGAGACCCGTAAACGTAGATCGGATCCATGGTATCGTTCTCGGGCTGAAGGCGAACGCGGCCTTCCTCCTGATAGAAGGTCTTGACCGTCGCGGAATCCTCAACCAGCGCGACGATCACTTCCCCGTCCGAGGCTGTGTTCTGCCGGGCGACCACGACGAGGTCACCGTCAAGAATTCCGATATTGACCATACTGTTTCCGCGGACCCTGAGCATAAAGGTCTCCTGGTTCGGCAGGAGCTCCGTGGGAATCGGAAAATAATTCTCAATATTTTCCACCGCCAGCAGCGGAAGACCGGCCGCCACCGTGCCGATGACCGGGACATTGGCCATCTCCCTGCGGAAATCATTAAAATTATCGTCAAGGATCTCGATCGCCCTCGGCTTCGCGGGATCGCGGCGGATATATCCGTTTTTCTCCAGCGTTTCCAAATGCGCGTGAACGGACGAAGTCGAGCGAAGCCCCACAGCCTCGCAAATATCCCGGACCGAAGGCGGGAAACCGCGGTTCGTGATCTGCGACTTGATATAATCCAGAACTTCCTTTTGTTTCCTGGTGATTT
>CACZBB010000111.1 GCA_902779245.1 uncultured Lachnospiraceae bacterium
TTTTGGAGATCGTACGCAAGAGCCCGTTTTGGCGTACTGCGTACGAGGGAGGTTTGTCTGGGATTTTTGGAGATCGTACGCAAGAGGCCGTTTTGCCGTGCTTCGTACGAGGGAGGCTTGTCTGGGGTTTTTGGAGATCGTACGCAAGAGGCCGTTTTGCCGTGCTGCGTATGAGGGAGGCTTGTCTGGGCAGAAAGAAAATCGGACGCAATCCCTTTAAGGGGCTTGCGTCCGGGAACTTTGCGCCTGGCACGAACGGCGGCATAGAAGAAAGTGAATGATTGATTGCTACAGCAGGCTTCTCCCGCCGTCTACGACGAAGATGCTGCCGGTCGTGTAAGGGGCGAGCTCGGTGCAGATACAATAGCCGAACCGGGCGATATCCTCCGGGCGGAAAATGACGCCGAGCGGTACTTTTTTCTTCGCTTCCTCCCTCTGTTCGGGATGCTCTTCCCATTCGGCGTTCATTCTTGTCTCCACCGCGCCGAAGGACAGACCGTTGACGGTGATGCTCCGGGGCGCGAGCTCGAGCGCCAGCTCCTTCGTCAGCATTTCCAGAGCACTTTTGGAGCAGTCATAGGCGATCTTTCCCTGGCGGGGGCGACTGGAGTGGACGGACAGGAGATTCAGGATCGTCCCGCCGCGGGAGAGCAGCCGCAGAGCTTCCGAGATGACATTGCAGGTGCCGAAATAATTGGTATCGAGGATCGTTTTCCAGCGGGCGGCATCATAATCGGCGAATTTCTCCACGATCTGGATGCCGGCAGCGTTCACGAGGATATCCAGCGTTTTGTATTTGCCGAGGATCTCCTGAAAGCATGATTTCAGATTCTCCGTGTCACGGATGTCGCAGGCATAGCCGTCCGGAGCCGGCGGGAGGCTGGGCGTTTCGCCGGGATTCCCGCAGACATCGCCGCCGGGCGAGTCCTTCGCGGAGGGCCAGTGATCAATCCGCCGGTCGAGGACAAGGACACGGAAGCCTTCGAGCAGGAATTTTTCCGCGATGGCCCGGCCGATCCCGTCGTTACCGCCGGTGACAAGGACATTTTTCATAGGACACAACACTCCTTTCTTATGTTCGGGCGGGTCAGGCGTACACTTAATGCATGGTTCTTTTTTTTGAACAACCGGAACAATACGGACAGCTTCCGCAGGAAGAGCTTCCGCAGGAGGAGCCGCCGCAGGAGCAGCCCCCGCTTTTCCGAGTTCGTATAACGTGACGGACGGCAAAAAATACGGCAAAAGCAAGCGCAAGAATCAGAAGAATATCCCAGATATTCATATAAATCTCCAAAGCATACTGAGAATCTTACAAGGCGGCGCTCGCGAATTCGTGCGGGCACCCCGAAAAGCCGGCTCGCGGGTGTCAGCCGAGGCCGAAGGCGAGAAGGATCAGGCGCACGAGAAGGGCGACGATCCAGGCGACGAGGCATTGCCAGACTACGACGAGGATGGCCCAGCGCCTTCCGAGCTCACGCCGGATGGACGTGATGGCCGCAACGCACGGCGTATACAGCAGTGAGAAAACGAGCAGCGAGGCGGCGGAAACCGTCGAGATCGCGGCCCGGATGTTCTCGCCGAAGAGAAGCTGCATCGTGGAAACAACGCTTTCCTTCGCCATAAAGCCGGAGATGAGCGAGGTGCCGATGCGCCAGTCACCGAGCCCGATGGGCCGAAGGATGGGCACGAGAACGCCGGCAATCAGCGCAAGGATGCTGTCCCTCGAGTCCGTGACGAAATTCAGGCGCAGGTCGAAGCTCTGCAAAAACCAGACGATGATGGTCGCGATCAGAATGACGGAAAAGGCCCGCTGCAGGAAGTCCTTCGCCTTCTCTCCAAGAAGCCGGGCAACGTTCTTCGGACCGGGCAGCCGGTAGTTTGGCAGCTCCATGACAAATGGCGCCGCCCCGCCGCGGAACATGGTTCCCTTGAATAAAAAGGCCATCAGGACCCCCATGACGATCCCCAGAACGTAAACGCCGATCATGATCAGCCAGCCGTTTTCCGGGAAGAAGGCCGCGATGAGGAAGGAATAGATCGGAACCTTCGCCGAGCAGCTCATAAACGGAGTCAGGAGGATCGTCATCTTCCGGTCGCGCTCACTCGGCAGGGTCCGGGTGGACATGATGGCGGGAACCGTACAGCCAAAACCGATCAGCATCGGGACGATGCTGCGGCCGCTTAAGCCGAGCTTTCGGAGGAGCTTGTCCATCACGAAGGCCACGCGGGCGATGTAGCCGCTGTCCTCCAGAATCGACAGGAAGAAGAACAGCGTCACGATGACCGGCAGGAAGGAAAGGACGCTGCCGACGCCCTCGAAAACGCCGTGGAGGATCAGGTCGTGGATCACCGTATTGATGCCGGCGGCCGTCATGGCCTCGTCCGCGAGATCTGCCAGCCACGCAATGCCGGACGCCAGAAGATCCTGCAGCCATTTGCCGATGACGTTGAAGGTCAGGAAGAAGACAAGGCCCATGATGACGATGAAGGACGGGATCGCCATGTATTTTCCGGTGAGTACCCGGTCGATCTTCTCGCTGCGGATGCGCTCGCGGCTTTCGTGAGGCTTCTTGACCGTCTCTTCCGCGACCTTCTGGATAAAGGCGTAGCGCATGTCCGCGATGGCCGCGCTCCGGTCAAGCCCCCGCTCATTCTCCATCTGCCGGATGATATGCTCCATCATTTCAAGCTCATGCGCATCCAGAGAGAGCTGTGAGAGGATCAGGGGATCTCCCTCGATCACCTTGCTCGCGGCGAAGCGGATCGGGAGGCCGGTGCGCGTCGCGTGATCCTCGATGAGGTGGGCGATGTCGTGCAGGCAGCGGTGAACCGCGCCGCCGTGGTCGCTCTCGTCACAGAAATCCTGGCGGAGCGGCTTTTCCTGATAGTGCGCGATGTGGATCGCGTGATCGACAAGCTCCCCGATACCTTCATTTTTCGCGGCCGAGATCGGAACGACCGGAACGCCGAGCAGCGCCTCCATCCCGTTCACGTCAATGCTGCCGCCATTTGCCGTGACCTCATCCATCATATTGAGAGCCATGACCATCGGGACGTCCATCTCCAGAAGCTGCATCGAAAGATAGAGGTTCCGCTCGATATTGGTCGCGTCCAGAATGTTGATGATCGCCTTCGGCTTGTTGACGAGGACAAAATTCCGGGAGACGATCTCCTCGCTGGTGTACGGGGACATCGAATAGATCCCCGGAAGGTCGGTGATCAGGGTATTCTTCTGGCTCTGAATCGGGCCGTCCTTCCGGTCGACGGTGACGCCCGGGAAGTTCCCGACGTGCTGATTCGAGCCGGTCAGCCGGTTAAAGAGCGTGGTCTTTCCGCAGTTCTGGTTTCCGACGAGGGCGAAGGTCAGAATCTCGCCGTCCGGGAGAGGGTGGCCGCTTCCGGGGGGATGGAACTTTCCGCCCTCGCCGAGGCCGGGATGCTCCTTCTTTAGCTTTTTTACTCTCTTATGCAGAGCGTCCATGGAGGACTGTACGGCCCCGGACAGAGATTCTTTTTCCCGCAGCGCCGCTTCCTGGCCGCGTTTTCCCGCGACCGGGGTAACGTCGATCTTAGCGGCATCCTCGAGCCGGAGCGTCAGCTCGTAGCCGCGCAGCATGACCTCGACCGGGTCGCCCATCGGCGCGTATTTGATCACTGTGAGTTCCGTGCCCGGAATGAGGCCCATATCCAGAAAATGCTGCCGGAGGGCGCCCCCTCCGCCGACTTTCGTAACGACGGCACTTTCCCGGATTCCCAAATCCTTAATCGTCATGTTCGTTCCTCATTTTGTCTTAAGCCGCAATCTGCCGCGGACATGCATCCCGCCATCGCCCGATGGGCGGTTTACCTGCGGAATGCCTTCGTTACTGTGAACAGCAGCTGAATTTGAGTTTCTGGTCACACGGTGACCAGAAACGAAGGCGTTTTGCAATGAAATCGCCCTGCGGGCGATGGCAAAACGCAGGTCAGCGGCAAACGATAATTTTATGGTTCATACACAGGCTGATTTATGTCACGGACCCATGCCAAACAGCGACGCGCAGCTAGTCCTTTAGGGCGAGTGTTTGGCACGGGAGTGACTTGTAACGAATTTGATACTATCTATCAAAATATTACAAGAAAGCAGTACCTTCCGTCAACAGAATATGGTATAATTTTTTCGTTGCCTGCAATGTTCTTGTATACCCGTATTATATTTGACAAATTTTTTAGGAGGTAGTGGAATGCTTTTTGATGTACTGGACAGGATCCGGCAGCAGACGATCATATCGTCGATCCTGCTGATGATCGTCGGGCTGCTGATGCTGATCGTGCCGATTCGACATGATCAGGTGGTGATTGAACTCCTGGGCTATGTCATCCTGATCATCGGCGGGGTGATGGTTCTGGATTTCATCGCCAGCAACAAGAAAATTTCGGATTATATTACCTTTTTGGCGGCGCTTTTTCTCCTGCTTCTGGGGATCTTCATCCTGGTTTCCGGAGCGGATATCCTGATGATCCTCAGCGTGGTTTTCGGAATCGTCCTTTTGGTCGACGGGGTCCACAGCTCGTTCCATGCCTGGTGGTATGCCCGCCGTGCCGGCCGGAGGCTGTGGTGGGTTCTGCTTATCCTCAGCATTTCTCTGATCATTGCCGGCATTATCATATTCAACAATCCCTGGTGGGGTTCCGGGTATTCCCTGGTGAAGGTGATCGGAGCCGTCCTGCTCTATAGTTCCGCGGTGGGTATCGTGAGGCTGATCATGGTTTGGCCGATCAGGAGGACAGAAAAATGAGAGAAGAAAATAAGAAGAAAAAACAGCCTGGACAGGCCGCTTTGGCAAATGAAAGCTCCGTGCGTCCGGAGGCAGGCGGGGCTGTCCAAAACGATCCGGAAAAGGAAGAGGACTGGATGAAGGATCTTAAGAGGGATCTTCAGCGAGGCTGGGACAGCATCACGGGAATGAGCAATGAGACCGGGGAGAACGCGGAGGAGGACGCGGCGGACGAAGAGCCCGAGGCTCCGGAGCCCAGCAAGGATCAGCTGCAAAAGGAGCTGGCGGCCATGAAGGCGGAGCTTTCGCACACGCCGCTGGTGATCACGCCGGAGCTTGAAAAGCTTCTCACGGAGGAGCTGAAGGCTGAAAAACGGAATACCAAGCGGCTGACCCAGATCTTCAACGTGCTGGCAAAGCACAATTTCTATGCCAACGGCCTGACGCCGGCGGAGCTTCGGACGACCCTCGAAGAGCTTGGGCCTACCTATGTCAAGGTCGGGCAGATCATGTCCAGCCGCGCGGATTTTCTTCCGGAGGAGTATTGCAGGGAGCTGGAGAAGCTCCGGCAGAACGTGAAGCCTCTGGATCCGGCCATCACCCGGGCCGTGATCGAGGCGGAGACCGGAAAGAAGATCGAGGAGATCTACAGCGAGTTCCGGGATGAGCCCATCGGATCCGCGTCGATCGGGCAGGTGCATTACGGAGTTCTGAAGGACGGCACGAAGGTCGTGACGAAGGTACAGCGCCCGATGATCGCGGAGCTCGTTCAGAAGGATTTTGAGCTTCTCAAAAAGCTGAAGCCGTTTTTCGACGGCGAAAAATCCCAGAAACCGGATGACGAGGGCATGAGCTTCGGCGCCATCATTGAAGAGTTCGAAAAGGTCACCAACGAGGAGCTCGATTTCCGGGTCGAGGCGGCCAACACGAAGTTCTTCAGGGAAAAAATCCTGACGGACGGGAAGGCTACCTGTCCGGCGGTCATCGACGATCTGACGACCGAGCGGATCTTCACCATGACCTTTGTCGAGGGCTGTTCGGTAGCCAAAAAAGATAAACTCCTGGAACAGGGCGCTGACACCCTGAAGATCGGCCGAGACATCCTGGAAAGCTATCTGCACCAGGTATTTGACGCCGGGATTTTCCACGCGGATCCCCATCAGGGAAATATCATGGTCAGCGGCGGGAAGCCCTACTGGATCGATTTCGGCATGATCGGCGAGATCACCGAGTCGGATATCACCGCTCTTGAGAACATCATTGTCGGGCTTTTGCGCAACGATCCCGAAGCGATGGCGGACGGCGTGCTGACGATCGGAAAGAGCGGGGAGGGGTGTGACCGGAACAAGCTCAAGGACGCGCTGAGCCAGTTCAGCACAAGATACATGAATGTATCGTCCTTAAGCGAGATCGATTTTTCCTCCATGCTCCGCGACGTGGTTAAGCTTGCGGAGGAGCACCATATTATCATACCGGGGAGATTTACGATGCTGGTCCGCTCCTTCCTGACCATCGAGGGCGTTCTGGAGCAGCTCTGCCCGGAGTTGAATCTCTTCAAGATCACGTCCGACAAGCTGCTGGAGCGCAAGAAGAAGTCCTTCAACCTGGAAAAGGAGATCATGAAGCTGGGCAGCGGTTTCATGAATGTCGGGAGGAAGGTTACGCAGCTCCCGCAGCTGCTTGCCGAGGCGCTGTCGGATATCATGAGGGGACGGCTGAAGATTAACCTTGACGTCGGCGGCTACGATGACCTGGTGGAAGAGATCGGCAGAAAGATCAACGATATTATTCTCGTGATCATCGGCTGCGTCCTGTTCTCCGGAGGCTGCCGGTTGGCGAGTACGCAGATCAAACCGATCCTTCCCAACGGACTGCCCATGCTTGCGGTGGTCGTACTGGTGGCAAGCTGTTCGATGATCATCTTCGCGCTGAAGCGCATTTTCGGGAAAAGAAAAAAGTGAGAAAGGACACTGACAATGAACAATATCCTGCAGCTGATTCTGACGCTGCTCTTTGATTCCACGCATTGGTTTCTCATTATCATGAGGGGACTGTATATTCTGGGCGCGTGGAAGCTTCTACAGAAATCAGGGCTTGCCGGCTGGTGGGCCCTGATTCCGTGGGCGAGGGAATACCAGCTTTCGCGCTGCGCGGCCCGGGAGCCGGAAGGCCGGGGCTCCTGGCGATCCTGGTCTCCGTGATGCTTGCGCATTTTGTGTACAATATCCGGGTGTTCGCCGGATTTGTGTCGATCTACGGCGTCAGCCGCGCGTGGCTGATTTTATGTATTTTCGATGAGCTTCGGTTCATCCCGATGCTGGTCTGGGGCCTTGGCAAAAAGTACCAGCCGGCCTGGCAGGTGGCGGACCTTCAGGCCGAGATGGAGCGGCTGGCGACCCACGGCAGCGCGGCGGTTATGGACGAGGGACTTACGGTCAACCTGAAGGACCGGCACGTGAAGGAATTCTTCCGGAAA
>CACZBB010000112.1 GCA_902779245.1 uncultured Lachnospiraceae bacterium
TTCATGTTCAGCAGATGTGAAGAAAGTCAGAGGAAGCACCTGTGTATGATCTCAATAATCCGATCCTGCTGCTCTTCCGTCATCTTGTTATCGCTGGGAAGACACAACCCTCTACGGAAAATATCAGCCCCAACGTCCACTCCAGAGCCTTTTATATAGGCATTTGTGCGGCCTCTGCCGTTACCCTCAACCGTGACGAACGGATTCGTCCTGTAGATCGGCTGCATATGCATGGGCTTCCAGATCGGGCGGCCTTCGGCGTTGAAAGAGGCTAATGCACCCAGGATTTCTCCCGGGCAGGATTTTCCAGGCTCGGTAATCCACAGCTCGTCTTTTTCACCTCGTACGGTCCGGCACATGGCGGATTCGTCGATGAGCAGGCAGGACAGCCAGAAGTTCGGAACACTTGTTTCTACATCCCACGGATTCATCTGCACCGGGAGGTCGTTAAGGCCCTCCCGATACCTCTCATAAATCGCGCGCTTTTGACGGATATGTTCCTCCAGATACGGCAGCTGTCCGCGGAGTATGCCGGCGATGATGTTGCTCATCCGGTAGTTGTAGCCCAATTCCTCATGCTGATACCAGGCCGCGTCTTCTCTGCTCTGTGTGCTCCACTTTCTGACCTTATTCGCATCCTCAAGCCGATCCGTCAGCAGAAAGCCGCCGCTGGATCCGGTAATGATCTTATTGCCGTTTCCGGACAGGATGCTCACATCGCCAAAGCAGCCGGTCTGTACGCCTTTATACGAAGCTCCGAACGACTCGGCGGCGTCCTCGACGATCAGGGCACCGTGCTGCTCCGCGATGGCTCTGAGTTCGTCGGCTTTTCCCGGCGTGCCGTAAAGGTGGGCAGCAACGATGAGCTTCACCTCCGGGTAAATCTCGAAAGCCTTCTCCAGCGCCGCGGGATCCATGTTCCAGGTGTCATATTCCGTATCGATGAAAACCGGAATACCGCCCTCGTAGCAGATGGGATTGACGGTCGCGTCAAAGGTCATATCGCTGGCGAATACGCGCTGGCCCTCAAGGCTACCATGTCCGACAGATGCCTGGCCGTAGATTTTCTCACCGCATAATCTGATGGCGAGATGAAGGGCGGCCGTGCCTGACGAGAGCGCAACGGCATATTTTCGGCCGGTCTTTTGGGCGACCTGCCTTTCGACCTCATCAATATTGGCGCCGACCGTGGATACCCAGTTGGTTTGGAGGGCCTCGTCCACCCACCTTTGCTCATCTCCATGCATGGTAGGGCTCGACAGCCAAACCTTGTTTTTAAACGGCTCAATCCCTTTAAACCTCGGATCCTTTTTATAATCGTACATTTTATTCCCTCATATGCCTTTTCCATGAAGATCGATGAAACGGACCTTTCCCTCTTCGAACTCAACATGTACTGCAATTACATCAAAAATCACCTTTGAACAGATGGATTTCATATGGAGCGATAAAGGTCATGGATCAATACGGTTTTGGAGCTGCGAGGTGTTTCTGCTATCGTCGTAACAATTGCGACAGATATCCGTTTTGAACAGAAACGCATAGACTTCTGCCCATTGGTTTCCTCCGATCGTCAAAAAACACCGGATACGGTTATTATATATCTCTATTTCATATTTTCCAAGTATAGAATCATCTTCTCAGATCAAAGGATCGTCTAAGCCTTGATGAACGCTTACACCCGAGCCAGATATACACTGTTTGGCTCGGGTGTGAGCAGTCCTCCTTATAGGCTTTGCTTTTTCTCCGGATGGTAGGTGGTGATGATGTGGGCGACGCGGGGGATGATGTCTTCTTTGTTGTTGTAGGCGGCGATCATGAGGCCGTCGAGCTGGGTGAGGAACCGGTCGGTGTCGAAGACCAGGGGCTTGCCGATGTGGATGAGGTCGTTCTGGGTCTTTTCCATGCCCTCCTCGGCCATGAGCTTCTCTTCGTAAAGCTTTTCGCCGGGGCGGAGACCGGTGTATTCGATCTTAATATCTACGTCGGGCTTGAAGCCGGAGAGCCGGATGAGGTTCCGGGCGAGGGTGTCGATCTTGACCGGGCTGCCCATGTCGAGGACAAAGATCTCCCCGCCGTGGGCGTAGGTGCCGGCCAGCATGACGAGGGAGACGGCCTCGGGGATGGTCATGAAGTAGCGGATGATGTCCGGGTGGGTCACGGTGACCGGGCCGCCCTTCTCGATCTGCTTCTTGAAGACCGGGATGACCGAGCCGTTGGAGCCGAGGACGTTGCCGAACCGGACCGCGACAAATTCCGTCCGGATGTTCTTGTAGACTTTGCCCGTCCCGTCCTTGTCGGCATTTTCCTCGCCGAGGTGCGTGAAGAGCTGCGGGATCTCATGGGCTTTGCCGGCCTTGATCTTCGCGTCAAAGGCCTGGATGATCATTTCGCAGAGACGTTTGCTGGCGCCCATGATGTTGGTCGGGTTGACGGCCTTGTCCGTGGATATGAGGACGAAGCGCCGGCAGCCGTGGATCATGGCGGCGTAGGCCGTCTTGTAGGTGCCGATGGCGTTGTTCTTGATGGCCTCGCAGGGGCTGTCCTCCATGAGGGGAACGTGCTTGTGCGCGGCCGCGTGGTAAACGATGTCCGGGCGGTACTTCTTAAAGACCCCGTAGACGCGGCGGCTGTCGCGGACGGAGCCGATGAGGGTCACAAGATCGAGATCCGGGTATTTTTCGCGGAGCTCCAGCTGGATCGCGTAAGCGTTATTCTCATAGATATCGAAGATGATCAGGCGCTTCGGCGAGTGGCCGGCGATCTGACGGCAGAGCTCGCTGCCGATGGAGCCGCCGCCGCCGGTGACAAGGACGGTCTTGCCGTTGATGAAGTCATAGACCTCGCGGAGATCCGCTTTGATGGGCTCGCGCCCGAGAAGATCCTCCACGGAAACCGCCTTCATCTTGCTGACCGAGATCTCGCCGAGGATAAACTGGTAGATGCCGGGAAGCACCTTGACCTCGCAGTTGGTTTCGCTGCAGATATTCAGGATATCGCGCTTCTGCGCCGCCGTGGCGCTGGGGATCGCGAAGAAAATCTTCTCCACCTTGTACTTTTCGACATTTTCAAGGATCGTGTCGCGGCCGCCGACGACCCGGTGTCCCTCAATGATGCGGCCCCATTTGTTCGGATTATCGTCGATAACGCAGACCACCTGATCGTTGGTCTCCTTCGAGCGCCGAAGATCCTTCAGCAGCATTTGCCCGGCCTGGCCGGCACCGATCAGCATGACCCGGATCGGGGGAACCGACGAGCGCGGCGGGCGCAGGTAGAGAAGAATCCGGTAGCTGAAGCGGATCGACACCACAAGTACCATCTGGAGCAGGCTGCCGAAGATATAGTAGGTGACGGGCATCCTTCCGCAGACAACGGTGATGTAGACAATGTGGAAGATGGAGGACAGGAGCGACGCCGCCACGCCCCGCTCAAGATCCGAGACGCTGGCAAAGCGCCACATATTCCGATAGAGCCCCATCGCGAAGAATATGGCGATGGAGACCGTGACGACAACCGGCATGGCCCGGGTATAGTTGCTGAAGCTCTCCGCGGGAATACTGGAATAGACGAAGTCGAACCTTGACCACAGCGCAAAGAAATAAGATCCGAGGATTACGATAATGTCGTAAATCAAAAGAAGGGCAGCGTAAAAGTGCCAGTGCCTAAGGCGCCTTTTACCTCCCCTCCGTTTCCTATGTGTATCGCCCATATTTATCCCCCTTTATAAATATGACCTAAAACGGGTATCTAATGGCATTTGCTAAATCCCGGTCAGGAATTTATGCTGCGGTCTTGCTTTCGCCGGAGGCTGCTGCCGTCTCCGATTCCTCAGGCTTGGCGGTCGGCTTTACGCGCGGCACCAGGCCGTACATCTCGGTAAGGATTTTCCGCACCGAGCTTGCTTTCGGATAGAATTCCATATGCGGAAGGCCGTCGTTCAGGACGTCGCCCTCTTTATGGGTTCCCTCGAACCTGAAGATCCCCTTTCGCTCATTTTCCGTCAGAGCCTTGGCGATGCGGGACAGCTCCTGGTTGGTCAGGTCCGTATCCGCGAATTCACCGGTCTCCTCGAGAAGCTCTTCAAAATATTTCGGACGGAGCTTGATCTTCTCCACGCTCTGCGTAAGGAACCCTTCCAGATAGGTATGCTGGCGGGCCATACGCTCTTCGTTGGTGCCTTTGCCGACGTTCATGCGGGAGCGCAGGTAGATCTCGGCCTGCTTGTCTGTGAGCTTGAGTGTTGCGCCCTTCTTCATGGCCTTATCCTGCCTGGAAAAGTCCTCCGTCAGGGTGACCGTCACGCCGCCGATGGCGTGGTTGAGCTTAGAGATATCGTCCATATCGACGGTGTAGTAGCCCATGATCGGCATGCCGCCGAGAAGGCGGGATACGGCACGCATCGTGTTTTTATTGCCGATCTCCTTAGTGCCGCCGTAGGCGTGGGAGACACAGATCTGGAGCCTCGCGGTCGCGTCGCCCTTTCCCTGCGAGTCTACAAGGTTGATCGTGGCGATCGTGTCGCGGTCGATCTCGAGGAGCGAGTAGGTGTCGGCCGAGCGGTCGATGGAAAGGAGCAGCAGGTAGTCGGCCATGTCGTTGGCGAAGGCGTCCTCCGTCTCGATACCGCTGCCGTCCGTGCCCATGATGAGGTAGTTTTCGAAGCTGTGGTAGTAGTCGTAGGTGACGCTTTTGAGCTTAACGCTCCCTCTCTCATAGCCTTTTTCCCCGGAGACGGGCACAAAGCTGTCCGTGGAGATTCCCGCCTTGTTCATATTGCTGTCAAGGCGCTTGGCGACCACAAAGGCGATGGCGAGGATCGCGGCCGTTCCGGCGATGATCAGCAGAATGACCGGCAGCGAGGGGGCCTGAGCCTGCCTGTTTTTCTTTTTCTTCATGAAAAAACCTTTCTTAATATATATGTCATTACGGGAAGCGCCGTTTGGGAGCTTCTTCGCGTCGCTCAGGAGGAAGCGGCTCCTGCGACGAGGGCCAGGGCGTCGGCGTCGATGCGGTCGATCCGGGACGCGCCGGCTTTTTGGCCAAGGACCTCGCGGCCCGCCGCAAGGTTCGGGCGGCGGCTCGTCAGGTTGTGGCAGTCGGAGCCAAGCACCACCGGCAGGTCCGATTCCAGCACCTTCAGGGCGAATTTCCGTTTTTTGCGGTCCTCCACGCAGCACGCGTTTAGCTGCACGGTCACCGGCAGGTTCAGCACGTCGGTCCAGACCCGCTTGTTCTTCTGAAAAGCGAAATACCGCTCGAGATGCGCCAGAACGACCCGGAGCCGCTGCTTTTCAACGATCTTCCGGACATCCCTGTAGACATCCTCTGTCCACTGGGCGAAGGGCATCTCAAGGAGCAGGACATCCGAGCCGCCGAGGGTCAGCTCGCGCAGCTTTTCGGCGTCGCCCATTCTTGGGAAATAATACACCTCGGCGCCGCAGAGGATGCGGAGGCCGATACCGGTCTCGGCGCACATAAGCCGCGTCTTTTGGTAAGCCGCCTTCCGGCACGCCAAAAAATCATGTACCGATACATGACTCGCGTAAAAATGTGGCGTCGCGCAGACGATCTCTACACCCTGACGAATTTCTTCGCGAAGAAGCGCTTCCGTGCAGTCCAGATCCGGGCTGCCGTCGTCAATTCCGGGAAGGATGTGCGAATGAAAATCAATGAGCATCCGTGCCTCCCAAGACTAGATCTGCTAACCTTTTCTTCAGATACCGCCGTTTTTTACCCTGCCCGTGCGGCTGTCGCTGTCTGATACATTTTTATGAAGGCATTATACCCAAAAAGCGGCGATTTGTCACTAGAGAATGCAATTCCCAATCTAAATAGGATTATTTTCATCGCAGTTTCATAAAATACCGGCGGTATTTAGTGTTTTGTTAGTGATTTTCACAAGGAAATCTGCGCCTTTTCCGCGCTCAGCGGACGAACATCGCGTCTCCGAACGAGAAGAACCGGTAGCGGAGCCCGACAGCCTCCCGATAGGCGGCGAGGACCTTTTCCCTGCCGGCAAATGCGGACACGAGCATGACGAGGGTGCTTTCCGGCAGATGAAAGTTTGTGATGAGCCCGTCCATGAGCCGGAAGCGGTAGCCCGGGTAGATGAAGATGCTGGTCCAGCCGGATTTCGGGGCAAGGCGCCAGCCCTCCCCGCAGGGCACAGCGGCGGATTCGATTGTCCGGCAGGAGGTGGTGCCGACGCAGATGACGCGGCGGCCTTCGTCCTTCGCCGCGTTGACGAGGCGGGCGGTCTCCTCGGGAACGATGTAGAATTCCGAGTGCATTTCGTGCTCTTCCACCGTCTCCGCTTTCACCGGGCGGAAGGTTCCGAGCCCCACATGCAGCGTCACAAAAGCCGTCTGAACGCCCATCTGCCGGATCTCTTCGAGGAGCTCCGGCGTAAAATGAAGCCCCGCCGTCGGAGCCGCCGCCGAGCCTTCGCAGGCCGCGTAAACGGTGTTGTAGCGGGTGCGGTCTTCGAGCCGGTGATGGATGTAGGGAGGCAGCGGCATCTCGCCGAGCCGGTCGAGGACTTCCTCAAAGATGCCTTCGTAGGTGAAGCGGATGAGGCGGTTGCCGCCCTCGACGATGTCCGTGATCTCTCCGATGAGGGGCGCTTTCCCGGCGCTGCCGTCCGGACTCCCGAAAAGGAGACGCGTGCCGGGACGGCATTTTTTGCCGGGGCGGACCAGAACCTCCCAGGTGTCGGCGGATTTCCGGACGAGGAGAAGGATCTCGACCTGGCCGAGCGTGCCTTCGCGGACACCGTGGAGCCTCGCCGGGATCACCTTCGTATCGTTAAGGACCAGCAGGTCGCCCGGAACAAGCTCCTTCGTGATGTCCCGGAAGATGCTGTGGCGCATCGCGCCGGTGTTCCGGTCGAGGATAAGGAGGCGCGAGGACGCGCGGTCCTTCAGGGGATCCTGCGCTCCTCCGGGAGATCATAATAGAAATCTTCAGTCCTCATAAGCACTCCTGATCTGTCACTTTCCGCAAAGCTCTCCCCCTTTTGGGGGAAATGAGGTGTTTTTTCTTAATTTTATACCTTCGGCTTCTGCTCGCCCGACCCGTCCTCATACCAGGAGGGGTCGTCCTCGAAGGGGATGTCCGCGCCCATCGGCAGCTCCTCGGCTTTGGGGAGCTCGCCGGTCGCGAGAGCCTGCCGGCGGCTCGCAATTTCATTTTCCATGCGGATCTGGGCTTCCAGCTTCTCGCGCTTGTCCTGGCTTTTCGCCATGTAATCGTCAATCGCGTCCACAATGATGTTATGCTCCGGATCCTCGTAGATGACCCGGTTCATCTCCGCGCCGACCAGGACGAAATACATGCAGAAGTACAGCCAGATCATGGCGAGGACGATGCCCGTCAGCGACCCGTAGGTCTGCAGGAAGCTGGCGCTGTGCTCGTAGTAGACCGTCAACAGGTAGGAAAAGAAGGTCCAGACCGTGGTGACGACAAGGGCTCCGGGCAGCTGCGAGCGGAAGGTGTAGGTATGGTTCGGCAGGAACTTGTATACACACAGGAAGACGATCAGCAGGAAAGCATAGCCGACCAGTGTGCGGAATTCGACGAGGAAGGACATGACCGGGGCAAGGCTGGGAACGCTCTCCTGCAGGAAGCTCATCACCTCCCGCCAGTAGACAAGGATGTGCATGATGCCGAGGAGCGAGGCCAGAAGCAGAAGGACGATGACCATCGAGCGGAAGCGCGTGTAAAACCAGCCGCGCGTCTCGTGAACCTTGCTGATCACGTTAAGGCCATTGGTCAGGGCGTGGAAGGCCTTCGCGGCCGACCAGACGACGATGACGAAGGAGATCGGCAGTGTGGAAAAGGGCTTCCGGTAGACTTCGCTGATGATGGTCTGGATGTAGGATTTCAGGCCCGAGGGAACGACCTGGATGATGGCGTTCATGAGGGCCGTCGAGTCGAGATCCGCGCGCCGGGACAGGGCGATAAAGATGAGCACGAAGGGGACGAAGGAGAGGATGATGAAATAAGCGCATGTGGCCGCGTACGCGCCCATGTGATCCTCTGACATTCTCTTGTTGAAAGCCTTTACGGCTCCAAGCATCGCCCGCATGATCTGATCTCCGTAGGTTGACTTTTGTTACAAGTCACTCCCGTGCCAAACACTCGCTGTTTGGCACGGGCCAGTGACATAAATCAGCCTGTGTATGAACCATAAAATTATAGTTTGTCG
>CACZBB010000113.1 GCA_902779245.1 uncultured Lachnospiraceae bacterium
TCGATCGCCGTCTTTGAAACACCCGGCGTTAAAAGGATCCGTGTTATTTTACAAGAAAGGGGGTAGCTGCATGCTGGTTCGCGAGGAGCTGGAAATGCGGGAGGCGCGGGAGCTGTCCGAATTCGCCTCCCTTTCGTCGAGAACGCGCGGCCGGAACCGGCCGGAGGCGGAATGCGACGTGCGCACGGCCTATATGCGCGACCGTGACCGGATCGTTCACTGCAAGGCCTTTCGGCGTCTGAAGGACAAGACCCAGGTCTTCCTCTCGCCGCTGGGCGATCACTACCGCACGCGGCTTCTTCATACGCTGGAGGTTTCTCAGATCGCGCGGACGCTCGCGCGGTGTCTCGCCCTCAACGAGGATCTGGTGGAGGCCATCGCTCTCGGGCACGACCTCGGCCACACGCCATTCGGGCATGCCGGTGAGCGAGCCCTGAACGAAGTGTCTCCGCTTGGGTTTCTGCACAGCGAGCAGTCGGTGCGGATCGTAGAGGTACTGGAGAAGGAAGGACAGGGGCTTAACCTCACCTGGGAGGTCCGGGACGGCATGCGAAATCACGGAACGGCGAACCATCCCGCGACGCTGGAGGGCCAGGCCGTGCGGCTTGCCGACAAGATGGCTTACATTCACCACGATATGGACGACGGGGAACGGGCAGGCTTCCTCTCCGAGGACGATATCCCCCTGCATCTGCGGAAGCTTCTCGGAAAGACGACCCGCGACCGCCTGAACACCTTCGTCCACGACATCGTGAAAACCTCCAAGGGACAGGCCTTTGTCCGCATGTCCGGGGAGATCGGCGACGCGATGCTGGAGCTCAGACGCTTCATGTTCCAAAATCTCTATACCAACGAGGTGGCGAAGATCGAGGAACCCCGGGCCGGATCAATGCTCCAGGAGCTTTACCGCTATTACGTCGGCCATCCGGAGGAGCTGCCGGGCGATCTCCGCAGGAGAATGCGGGAGCTTGGAGAGTCTGCGGACCGGTGCGCCCTTGACCATGTTTCCGGAATGACCGACCAGTACGCCATGACGAAGTTCCGGGATATCTTCATCCCGAAAACCTGGAGCCGGATCTAGAGCAGGAGGTGGAGATGCGGTATTCGGACGAAATCATTGAGGAAGTCCGCTTACGGAACGATATCGTGCAGGTGATCGGGGAAACGGTGCAGCTCAAGCGTGTCGGCAGCAATTATTCCGGTCTCTGCCCGTTTCATAATGAAAAAACGCCCTCGTTTATGGTCAGCCCGAAGCGCCAGAGCTTTCACTGCTTCGGCTGCGGCGTCGGCGGCACGGTTTTTACCTATATTATGCAGTACCAGAACATGAGCTTTGCGGAGGCGGTACGGTACCTGGGCGACCGGGCCGGCGTTCCGCTCCCGGAGCCGGAGCGCTCGGAGGAGGAGAAAAGCCAGGAAAATCACCGGGAGGTCCTCCGAAGGATACAGAAAACGGCCGCCGGATATTTTTACTACATGCTCCGGCATCCGCAGGGCGAGGCCGCGCTTCGGTACTTAAAGGCCCGGGAGCTATCGGACGAAACCATGAAAAATTTCGGTCTCGGCTTCGCCGGGCGCGGCGGGCTTTACGCGTATTTAAAGAAAAAAGGCTATTCCGACGAAGACATCAACGCGAGCGGGCTCGTGACCTTCGATGAGCGGAGAGGCGTCGCCGAAAAATTCTGGAACCGGGTCATGTTTCCGATTCCGGACGCCCGCGGACGCATCATCGGCTTCGGCGGCCGGGTCCTGGGCGACGGACAGCCGAAATATCTGAATTCTCCGGAGACGGAGATCTTCAATAAGCGCCGAAACCTCTTCGGCCTGCATCTGGCAAGAGCCAGCCGGAAGCCGTATCTGATCCTCTGCGAAGGGTATATGGATGTCATCAGCCTTCATCAGGCCGGCTTTGACTGCGCGGTCGCCTCGCTGGGGACCGCCCTCACGGAGGAACAGGCGCGGCTCATCGCCCGCTTTACGAAGGACGTCCGGATCCTTTACGATTCGGACAGCGCCGGGAAGATGGCCGCCCGACGGGCGGAGCCGATCCTTCGCGCCGCGGGGCTGTCCGCGCAGGTGACGGATCTTTCTCCGTACAAGGATCCGGATGAGCTGATCAAGGCGGCAGGCGCGGAGGCGATGGAGCGGCGGCTTTCCGGTTCGCGGGACGCCCTGCTTTTTTCCATCGACGCCCTGGAGGCCGAGCATCCGGCGGATAACCCCCGGGAGAAGACGGCATTTCAGGCAGGCGCGGCACAGCTCCTTGCCGGGGTTTCGGATGAGCTTCTCCGCAACAACTATATCGAGGCCGTCGCGAGGGAGAAGCGCATCCCGGAGGAGCTTCTCAGGCGCGAGGTGAACCGAAATCTCCTTCGCGGGACGCCGGCGGAGAATTACCGCCCGCCGGAGGATGTCTCGAAGCGGAAAAAGAAACCCGCGGACGCTTTGCTTACGTCCCAGCGGCTCATGCTCGCGTATCTGGCGAACTGCCCGGAGGCCTATGACCAGATTAGGGATAAGCTCTCGCCGGCGGATTTTCCGGATCCGCTCTGCCGGGAGGTCGCGGAGGGACTTTTTGAACAGCTCACGGCGGGAGAGGTCAGCGAGGCCCGGCTGATCAGCCGGCACGAGGATCTGGAGGAGCAGCAGGCCGTCGAGGGGATCTTTCGGACAAAGTTGGATTTTTCAAATGAAAAGGAGCGGGACCGGGAGTTCACGGACACCGTGCTGAGACTCTGGGAAGCCTCGACCGACGCGCGGATCGCCGCGGCCACGGATCTCGGGCTTTTGCAGGAGCTGACGGGTACGAAGAGAAAAATCGGGCAAATGCGCGCTGAAAAGACGCTGCTGCATTTGCCGAAGGAAGAGAACGCATAACGGATCCCGCAAAAAGCGGTTGCCGCGTGACGGGATAACCGTCGCGACAGGAAAGGGGAAAGAGATGACAGAAGCTGATATTCGTTTTTCGCAGAAGCTGGCGGAGCTCCTTGAGAAGGGGCGTTCCAAGAAAAATGTCCTCAGTTACGCCGAGATCGAAGAGGCGTTTCGGGATATTCAGCTTGGTTCCGAGGATATGGAAAAGATCATGGAGTATCTCGAAATCAACAACATCGATATTCTCCGTATGGATGAGCATGTACCGGAGGACGATGCGCTTCTTCTCTCGGACGATGACGAGGCAAATCTTGACGATGACGAGGACATCGACATCGATATGGATAAGCTCGACCTGACGGTGCCCGACGGCATTTCGGTCGAGGATCCGGTTCGCATGTACTTAAAGGATATCGGCAAGTTCCCGCTGCTGACCGCCGATGAGGAGAAGGAGCTCTCCAGGGCGATGGAGCGCGGCGGCGAGGAGGGAAAGGCGGCCAGAGAGCGGCTCATCAACGCGAATCTTAGGCTGACGGTTTCGATTGCCAAGCGCTATGTCGGGCGCGGCATGCTGTTCCTTGACCTGATCCAGGAGGGAAATCTCGGCCTGATCAAGGCGGTCGAGAAATACGACTACTCCAAGGGCTTTAAATTCTCGACCTACGCGACCTGGTGGATCCGTCAGGCCATCACCCGCGCGATCGCGGACCAGGCGCGGACCATCCGCATTCCGGTGCATATGGTCGAGACCATTAACAAGCTGATTCGTGTCTCCCGCCAGCTCCTGCAGGAGCTTGGCCGCGAGCCCACTCCGGACGAGATCGCCGCAGAGATGAAGATGCCGGTGGAGCGCGTCCGCGAGATTCTCAAGATCTCGCAGGAGCCGGTCTCCCTGGAGACGCCCATCGGTGAGGAGGAGGACAGCCACCTCGGCGACTTTATTCAGGATGAAAATGTCCCCGTACCGGCGGACGCGGCGGCCTTTACGCTGCTGAAGGAGCAGCTGAAGGAGGTTCTGGAGACGCTCACGGAGCGCGAACAGAAGGTGCTGCGGCTCCGCTTCGGCCTGGACGACGGCCGTGCGAGAACCCTTGAGGAGGTCGGCAAGGAATTTAACGTCACGCGCGAGCGCATCCGTCAGATCGAGGCGAAGGCGCTCAGAAAGCTTCGCCATCCCTCCCGCAGCAAGAAGCTGAAGGATTATCTGGATTAAGGGAAGAGGAAAGGCCGGACAAAAACAGGCGGCGGGAGCCGGACATTAGCAAAGAAGGAAGGGCTGCGCGGATGAAGATTTCAAAACGGCTGCACAAGGTCACGAAGATGGCAGCGCCCGGGACCTTTGCCGTCGATGTGGGATGCGACCACGGATATACGGCGATCACGCTGGTGGAGGAGGGAATCTGCACCGGCGCGGTGGCCTCCGACGTCCGCGAGGGGCCGCTTCGGGCGGCCGACGCGAATATCCGACGCGCCGGGCTCTCCGGGAGGATCCGGACGTTCCTTGCCGACGGGATCCCCCAAAGCCCCGAAAGCTATCTTCCGGAGGATGTTCCGGCGCTTTTGATCGTGACGGGGATGGGCGGGCAGCTCATTCTCCGGATCCTTCGGGAGGCCGGGAGCGGCCTTGCGCGTTTTTCGGAAATACTCCTCGGCCCGCAGTCGGATATTCCCCTGGTGCGCCGGGAGCTGCCGGCGCTGGGTTTTTCGATTGCCGACGAGCAGATGGTGGAGGAGGAAGGCAAGTATTATGTGCTGATAAAAGCCCGGCGGCGGGATCCGCGTTCCGAAAAAACGGTTTCCGGGCGGTTTTCGGAGCCGGACGGCGCTTTTGAAGGATTCCCGGATGAACCCTCCGAAGCACTCTGTCTGGCCTTCGGGAGACCGCTGCTTCTTCGAAAGGATCCCGTGCTGGCCGGATTTCTTCGCCGGCGTTGCGGGATCCTGCAGAAGATCGAGGATGAGCTTCTTGCCGGCGGGCAGGCGGAAACCGGGCGGATGGCGGAGGTCAGGGAAGAAAAGCTGCTGACGGAAAAAGCACGGCTTTACGTGGAATCGTGAGGATTATACTGGGGGTGCGCATGAGAATATATATTGAGAAGAAACCGGTCGAGGTGCCGGAGGGAACCCTGCTTTCGAAGCTGGCGGAGCAGCAGGCGGACGGCGGAAAGATCCTGCTTGCGAAGGTCGACGGAAAGATCCGCGAGCTTCATCATGCCGTCCACGCGGGCGACGACGTGCAGTTTCTGACCGTACTTGACAAATCCGGCTACGAGGCGATGCGCCGGACGCTCTCCATGGTCTTTTTCGCGGCGGTCGATGACGTCCTGGGAGAAGCCGCGAAGACGACCCTGCATTTTACGGTGGGCGACGGCCTATTTTTCACGATCGGCAGCAGAGAAAAGATCGACGACGAGATCTGTGAGCGCATTTGCCGGAAGATGAAGTCGCTGATCGACGAGGATCTCCCGATCAGGAAGCGCAGCTTTTCGGTCCGCGCCGCCCGAGAGCTTTTCCGCGTGCGCGGGATGGCGGATAAGGAGGCGCTGTTTAAGACGCGGCTCCCGGATCTTGTAAATGTTTACTTCCTGGGCAGCTACGCGGATTATCAGGCCGGGTTCCTCGCGCCGAGCACCGGGGCCGCCGGGGATTTTTCGCTGATCCCTTACGAGGATGGCGTTCTTCTCCTGACGCCGGGCTGGAAGTCGGACGGGGCGATCCGGATGCCCGCGCCTCAGCCGCAGTTCTTCCATCACCAGCGGCTCGGTGAGGAGTGGGTGGAACGGCGGGGCGTCGGAACAGCCGGAGAACTTAACGAGCTCCTGGTCCGCATGGGTGCGCGCGGCGCGATCCTTGTGTCTGAGGCGGATCAGGAGCGGCGGATCTCCGATATCGCCGAGGAGATCGTTCGAAGGAAGGATGTCCGTTTTGCCCTGATCGCCGGACCGTCTTCCTCGGGCAAGACCACCTTTTCCCAGCGGCTCTGCGTCCAGCTTGTCGCTCACGGCGTCCGGCCGCATTATATCGGCACGGATAACTATTTTATCGACCGGGACAAGATGCCGGTGGAGAAGGATGGGTCGAAGGATTACGAAGGACTCGGGGCGATTGCTCTCGATGTGTTCGTCCGGGATATGAAGACCCTGCTTACGGGCGGAACCATTTCTCTGCCGAAATTTGACTTTATTACCGGAAAACGTATGGATTCCGGGATAAAGCTTGCGCTGGGAGAGAGGGATGTCCTCCTGATCGAAGGCATCCACGGCCTTAACGACGCGCTGACCGGGTCGATCCCGAAGGAGAGCAAGTTCAAGATCTACGTGAGCGCGCTTACGCAGCTCAACATCGACAACCACAATCACATCCCGTCGAGCGACGGACGGCTCCTTCGGCGGATCGTCCGCGACCATCTGACAAGGGGTTATACGGCGGACGCGACGCTCAGGATGTGGGAATCCGTTCGAAAAGGAGAGCATGTGAACATTTTCCCCTTCCAGGAGACGGTGGATGCCTTTTTTAATTCCTCGCTTCCCTATGAGCCGGGCGTGCTTCGGGCTTATGTTGAGCCCCTGCTTTTCCAGGTTCCGGAGAGCAGCCCCGTCTATATCGAGGCCAGACGGCTGCTGAAGTTCCTCAATTATTTCCTCTGTATCCCCGGCGATGACGTGCCCACGAATTCGATCCTGCGGGAGTTTATCGGCGGGGGGAGCTTCCGGGGGTAAAGCCGCGGGATTAATGGAGAAAGGACGGGTCCCCTTTGATCCTATGGATGAGCCCTAGGAGACGAGGATCGTTTCTGGTCACACGGTGACCAGAAACGAAGGCGTTTTGCAATAAAATCGCCCTGCGGGCGATGGCAAAACGCAGGTCAGCGACAAACTATAATTTT
>CACZBB010000114.1 GCA_902779245.1 uncultured Lachnospiraceae bacterium
TGAGACAGGAAATCTTTGATTTCCGTCGTCGAACTTATGCTGTGCAGTGCGAAAGCACGAAGCAATCCGTGAATCGGGTGTTTTGACACCCGAACCATTTTTCTTTTTTTGAAAATCCGGCTTTCGCTCCCGGAGCCTTTGCCGAAAACTCCCCGATCCGAAAAAAAGCCCCGGAAAACATCCCGGGGCTTTTCATATCGGTTTTCATGTATTTCCTTCGCGGAAGAAGCTCCGCGCTCATTCATTTCCCTTTCTTCTCTTCACCACGACGACAACCGCGATGATCGCCGCAAGAGCGGCCGCGATGCCGATGACGGGCAGCCAGATGTTCTGCGTCTCTCCGGTCTGCGGAACCGGCGGGCGATAGGGCGTCGGCGTGTAGGTCGGGTAATGATAAGGGGTCGGCGTATAGCGGATAAACGGTGTAATCGTTATCGGCGGGCGCGTCAGATACGGCGTCGGCGAAACCGGCTCGTACGTGATCGTCGGATACGGCGTCGGCGTCAGCGTCGGTTGCGGGGTTGGCGTAGGCGTCGTCGGGATCTCGACAAGCTTGGCGGAGGACCACACGTTGTAGGTGAGCTCATCCGAATCGTCCGCCGCGTAGGGAACCGAGACCAGCATCGGCGCAAAGTCAAACGCCATACCCGCATAGGCATTCTCGTAGGCATTGCCGCGGACAAGGTAGAGACCGGGCTCAAGGTCGTAGAAGGTGATCATCGTCGTCCCGTCCCCGTAGTTCTGCACCGCCAGCGGCTCCGTCTTCAGCTGCGGAATATAGGTTTCCAGAAGCTCCTCCGCGGTTTCCGCCCATTTGGAGGTCGCCTGCCGGTCCGTCACGAGGATGTCAAGATCGATCTTCCCCTCCAGAACGGCATATTCTTTTGTAAAGACGAATCGGATGTCGTCGGTCATATCGGCGATCTTGTACAGCCAGAGCTGCTGCAGCCCGCCGTCCGGCAGATCGTTGATGGTCAGCGACATGCCCTGACTCCGGTCCAGCGTCTCAAGGGCTCCCACCGGCCCTGCGGCTCCGATCGACAAAAGCGCGATGCTTAGAAGCACCACCGTAAGTTTTCTCAAAATCTTGTCGGACATACCAGGCTGCCTCCTGCTTCATAAGAGTTTTATTCTCCGCCGGTCCGTCGGCTTAAGACCTCCGGATCCCGGGAACCTTCACAAAGTCTCGGTTCGATTTAATGCTTGGAATCCTCACCGGTCCACCAGTCCCGGCCGCGGTCGCGGCTTCCTGCCGGAGGAACAAATCGCTCCAGCACTTTCGGATGCCCGCCGCCCTCTCCGCCGCCGTTGCCGGACGAACCGTCCTTCCCCCCGGCCCATTTTTCCCAGCGTTTCTTCCTTCTCAGGAAATGAAGGATCCCTGCCGCCGCGCCGAGGACGCCGATGATCGGCATCGAGTCGAGCGCGCGATCCATGAATCCGCTCTTTATATACCGCATATCCGCGGAACGCATCTGCTGGAGAAGCCGTATTCTCTCCGCCCGCTTTGCGGGATCCTCGATCTCCGGCTCCTTCTCGGCGGCGAGGCGCCGGCCGCGGACCAGAAGCCTGTGTGAATTGATGCCGTAGGGCGTACAGGTCACCAGCGTACAGTAATCTTCGCCGGGCGCCGCCCCAAGGGAATTCAGTTCCATCGGAAGAACGACCTCAATCTGATCAATCTGATAGAGAAGGTTTTCTCCGAGCACCGCCAGGCTGAACGTGTCGCCCTCGCGCAGCTCGTCGATCCGTGTGAAGAGCTCCGCGGACGGAAGGCCCGTATGCCCAGTCAGCACACAGTGCGTTCCCGGACCGCCTACGGGGAAGGAGGTTCCCTCCAGATGACCGACCGCGATCTGCAGGACCGATTCCGAAGTTCCGTGGTAGATCGGCAGGTTCACGCCGATCTTCGGGATCTCGACATAACCCATAATGCCGGTTCCGGACACATCGAGCACGGAATTGTATTCCGCGCGCGCCGCGCCCTCCATCTCGGCGGCCGGCTGCACCGGGTGCTTTCGGTTGTAGGCGACTGCCTTCTGCCGCATTTCTACGATATCTTCGGGTTCCATAGCTTCCACCATGCGCGTGTACCGCACGATCGCGCCGTTTTGCTGCTGCTGGTTCCACCAGTTGGCAAATGTCGGATACCCGATAATGGCGATGCCGACCAGAAGGACCAGCACCATAAATAATCGGATGATCTTTCTTACCACAGGCACTCCTTAATTCTCGCTGCTGCGGCAATTTCCCGCCCGGCCGCGCTTAGCTCTTACAGGCTGCTCCACCAGTCCCCGCCCTTGTCCAGAGAATCGACATACGCCGCCGACGCCCGGGCAATCTCGGCCTGGCGCCATTTGTCCCAGCGCCTCCTGCGGTTCAGGAAATGAACCAGAGCGGCAAAGGCTCCGGCCGCGAGCATGGCGAGCGCTCCGGAGACCAGTCTCTGGAAGAATCCGTCTCTCACAAAGAGTCCGTCGGAAAGCCGCAGCTGCTGGACCAGGATTTCACGCTCTTCCGCTTTTCGCGGGTCCTCGATCACCGGCTCCTCCGGCGGGATCACGCGGTGTCCCCGCACAAGCAGCCTGTGCGTGTTGATGCCATAGGGCGTACAGGTGATCAGCGTGCAGAGATCCTCGTCCTCCACCGGCACAAGATCCGTGAGAACTGAGGGCAGCACCGATTCGATCCTGTCCACCTCGTAGATCAGCGTCTCTCCGAGAACCTCCATGCTGAAGGTATCTCCGACGGTCAGCTCGTCCACGCGGGTAAAGAGCTCCGCGGACGGAAGGCCCGTGTGCCCGGTCAGCACGCAGTGCGTTCCCGGACCGCCCACCGGCAGGGATGTCCCTTCGAGATGCCCGACCGCCACCTGCAGCACCGCGTCGGAGGTGCCGTGGTAGATCGGCAGGCTCACGTCGATCTTCGGAATATTGATATAGCCCATGATGCCCGTGCCGGAGACATCGAGCACCGAATCGTAGGCTTCCCTCGCCTCTCCCTTCAGCTCCACGGCCGGCGAAACGCCGTGCGTCTTGTTGTATTCCCGCGCCTCCTTCCGCATCCGGACGACTTCCTCCGGTTCCTTTGTCTCAACCATGCGCGTGTAACGCACGATGGCCCCGTCCTGCTGCTGCTGATTCCACCAGTTGGCAAATGTCGGATAGATCAGCAGCGTAAGACCGCTGACCAGAAGCAGGATCATCAGGAAATTCACCAGCTTTTCAGGCAAATGGAAGCGCTTCTTCCTGTTCACTTCTTTTCCTTCTTATTTTTCCTTCCCGAAATAATCAGGTACGCGCCGGCTCCCACGACGAGGATGCCGCCGACGATATAGATGATGGTCGTGCCCATGCCGCCGACCTTCGGAAGCGAGGTACTGGTCTTATTCTCGAACGGGATCATGTCGCCAAGCTTTTTTCCCTCGGCGACGCGCCCGGCCGCGTCGAATTCATTGGATACGGCCTTCGTGGAATCCACCGTGCAGTAGACCACGGTGCCCGGCGTTTCCGCGAGGGTGAGCGGTGCCTCCGCCCCGTAGAGGATCGGGTGCGGCAGGCCTTCCGTTCCCTCGGACGCACTCACGATATGGAAGAGAACCTCCCCGGCCTGCTGGCTGTAGCCCGTCGGCGCGTAGGTCTCGATCAGGGAATAGGTGTCGCCGTCAAACCCGGAGATCTCCAGGATGCCGGTGCCCTTCTTCGTCGTTACCGTATCCACCACCGTGTAGCCGTGCTCGGTCGGCTCGGACTTCCGGATCGCTCCGCCGGTCGTCTCGGACTTGGCCGCGTGCTGGACCTCATCCGACGAGTTAAAGCGGTAGCGGCCGTCATCGAGATAGATGAACTTCAGCGGCTTTCCGTCTTTCAGGATCTGGAAATGCGCGCCGTCAACGATCTTTTCTTTCTCCTCCTCGGTCTGCTCGAACTTAAAGACCCGCATCGACCAGGTCGCGGTCGAGGTCACGGCCTCCTCGGTGAATTTCGGGTCGCCGTAACGAACCTTCGTGCGGTTATTGTTCACGCCCAGCTTATCCATGACCGCCTCATCGTTGAGCGTCGCGCTGTAGAGGATCACCAGACGGAAGCAGTTGGCCGGGTTCAGCGTCGCGAAGGTGTCGCTGATGAGGTCGGACAGATAGGTCAGAAAATGCTGGTTGAAATGAATCTCAAAATCCGGGTCGACGATCTTGCCGCCCATCAGGATGTCCTTGGACAGACCCTTGGTGGCGACCGTATAGAAGTCGTCCGTCGTCAGGCTCGTGTAGGTCGGCGGGGCGAGATCCGTCTGCTGGTTCAGCGTGATGGTCTTCGCGCCTTCCAAAAGGATCCACTGGTCGTTGAAGATCTCCTCGTTCGCGTCCTTCGTAAGAAGATAAATCTCAAAAGAATCCTTGTCCAGCGTAAGGCCGTCGTCCATGGCGTCGTAGACGATATAATCCTCAGCGCCTTTTCGGACGTCCACGCGGGTCTTGTAATAAACGGTATCGCCCACATTTGCATCATTCTGCAGGCGGTAGGCGGTCACGCCGTCGCCCGGCTCGCCGAAATGATATTTCTGCAGCGAGTTCTCCTGGATCGCCTTCCAGATCTCCGGCACCTCGTTCTTATCCGTCACAACGATCTTCCGGTTGGTGGTATCCAGCGCGCAGAGCGTGCCAACCGTGGAGGAAACGACATAATAGCCAAGGTCAACGTCGCGGAAGGTATACTTTTCGGTTCCCGGCTTTACGACCTCGCCGTCCGGCTCGATGTGAAGGTTCCCGAGCTTTTCCTTTCCCGCGTACTCGATCGCCTCCTGCGCCAGCTTCTGTGCCTCGGAGGCCGAGGTAAACTCGCTTCGGGTGGTCTCGTCTTTGTTGTCGTACGGATCATCGGAAAAGCCGTTTTCGAATTTCTCCGTCGGCCGGACCGTGAAGTACTTGTCGGTTTTCCCCTCATAGGCCAGCGCCGTGTCGCTCACGTCGAAGATGTCCTCATGGTCGCGGACAAAGGGCAGCCACAGGGAGTTTTCGGCGATCGCATAGGCATAGCGGTCGCTCCAGTGACGGTCCTTATCGGTATCGTCATCGGAAAATGAGACGAGATCCAGGATTTTGTAAATCCGGAAGGTCTGATCTCCGTCGATCCCCTCCAGAACGATTTCCCCTTTCGTGTCCGTGAACCTTCCTTCACTCGCATGGATACGGGCCGGAGCCGCCAGGGCGGCGGCAAGGATCGCAGATAGCAATATGGCGGCAAGCTGTTTGATCCTCTTCATATCTACTCCCTCTCCTCCTTATGTAAATACCGCTTCTAATTAAAGAACTCATGCCTCGCAGCCTGAAAAGACGTCGTGCGGATAATCTCAGGAAGATAAAACATTTCGGATAACAGTCCAGTCTTATTTTAGCAAATAATGACTATTTTTGCAAATATAATTCAAAAAATTTTTACAAATTCGACGAAAGCAAGTTTCTGTTCAAACCTTTCACCGTAACGGCAGGCCGCCGTTCACCGGTACGAAGTTCCTTACAAGGTCACTTCCGTGCGCATAACGAACGGGGAGAGCGCGCACGCGCTCTCCCCGGCTCTTATCCGTTCCACCAGTCTTCGGGATTTTCGCCTTTCCCGGGCGTCTGTAGCTTCGTCGGATCCATGCCGGATCTCCGGAGCAGTCTCTCAAAATTCCTCTCCATCTCTTCCTTTGTCGCGGCGTGCGCCCTCGCCCATCGCTCCCGGCGCTTTCCCCGCCGGAGAAAATGGATGAACACGGCGGCGGCCGCCATCACCAGGAAGACCGGCAGATTCACCAGAAGGTCATCGGTGACCCGGTGACGGAAATACCGAAGATCCGAAGCCCGCATCTGCTGGATTAAAGAAGCGCGGGCCGCGCGTTTGGCCGGGTCGTCAATGACCGGCTCCGGCTCGGCCGGTATCCGCCGGCCGCGCACCAGCAGGCGGTGCGTGTTGATGCCGTAGGGCGTGCAGGTCACGAGCGTGCAGAAGTCTTCGCCTTCAACCGCCGCAAGCCCTTCCAGCACGTGCGGCAGCACCACGTCGATCTTGTCAACCTCATAGATCAGGTTCTCGCCGAGCACCTGGAGGCTGAACCGGTCGCCGATCGCCAGCTCATCAATCCGCGTGAACAGCTCTGCCGCCGGCAGGCCGGTATGGCCGCTGACCACGCAGTGCGTCCCCGGACCGCCGACCGGAAGCGACGTGCCCTCAAGGTGCCCGATGGCCACCTGCAGCACCGCCTCGGTCGTTCCGTGATAGATCGGCAGATCCACGCCGATCTTCGGAATCTCCACATAGCCCATGATGCCCGTGCCCGAAACATCCAGGACAGAGTTATACTCCTTCAGCGCCTTTCCCTCGAGCGAGGTTCCCGGCTGCACCCGGTGCTTCCGGTTATATCGGTACGCGTCCTCGCGCATCTTCGTCACGGCCTCCGGCTCCATGGCCTCGACCATGCGCGTATACCGCACGATCGCCCCATTTTGCTGCTGTTGGTTCCACCAGTTGGCAAAGGAAGGATAGGCGATGATCCCCGCGCCGACGATGAGGAGCAATATCATGAATATTTTAATAATCTTTCTGCCCACGTAGACACCTTCCGGTTTCCCGCCCCCCAACGTTACGCATGCCTTTAGCGGCTGCCCGGTCCTTTTTTTGGTCCGGATGACAAAACCCCCGATTCACGCATTGCTTCGCGCTCTCGCAATCCGGAATTATTGTTACAAGTCACTCCCGTGCCAAACACTCG